>JBNKUQ010000009.1:0-55193 GCA_050298695.1 Cellvibrionaceae bacterium | reverse complement strand
AACTGGATTCTGAGCGGCCCAGCTTTACATCAAATACCTTGTGATTCCGTAAGTCCACAAAGGTGGTGGCATAGCCTTTTTTGCGAGTAAAAAAGTGTTCATCAATCCCCAATACGCGAGGGCAAGGGCGGTTACTCATCTCAGAGCGCTTTAGAGCAATATGGTGGTGATACCAGCGCTCAACCGTCGCAGGACTGATCTGATGTGTGCGTGATAATTTACGCTGGGTTACCCCGCCATCATGGGCCTCAAAAACTTCCAAACGATAGGCTTCGGAGGCTCGATAACGAGGACGGATACCGGTGAAACGATGACGAAAATACCGCTGGCAATGCGGGCAGTAGTACTTAGGGACACGAAGGTGTAGGCACATGACCTGGTTACCTTGGCGAGTATGTTTGACCACCCTTTCATAGGTTGCTTTGATAGTTAATTTATCGTGACTGCAATAGTAGCAATGAGGCCGTTGAAGGGGCTTAGCCCAGACCTGAATACCTTGTTTGCGTCTAACTCGTTCGACTTTAAGGCCTGGTAAGCCTATGATTCTCTCTGCGTGGGACATCGGTGTTACCTTTATTAAATTGATCTTCGCAAATCAAGTTTAATAAATACCGGTGTCCCCCGTTTATGATGTAGAGCCAACTGTCTTAATTTACTCCTGGCAAATTAATCCGCCTCCGGATCGGATGAGAATCACCGTTTGGTTCGACAAAAATGCCTGGAGCAATTTTTGGACGCCCGAATGGGCGGGCCAACGACCGAGCCCCAAGGACGGGGCGAGCATTCCGCCGGTATCAAAGCCAAACGTAACCAATTATGCTGCATTACCAGCTTCTTTTTTGATTAAACCAAAGCTAACACTAGATGTAATTTCACGTTTAACATTTTCCCTAGTGTTGATAACTTTGATATGAGGTAATACTTGTTTGCCATATTTTCTGACTAAATTTGCAAAAAGTGCATTACCAAAAGAACTATTCATATTGCGCACATCGGAAAAATCAAAAATGACTCTATCACCACTATCAATTATCGGAAACACTTTAGAGTACAAGAAAGGCAAGACTTTACCTCCTTCAGCACAAAAACGACCAAATTCCTCTTTCATATTCAATATTATGTCTTTCATGTTATACACCTAAAAAATATCTACTGAAGAGTCATAACCCGACCCAAGATTGTATTTTAGCTTAGCTTTTTCTAGGAAATCATCAAACCGCTTCATCTTGGATCTTGATACTGAAAAAACCACTATCGATAAAACTCGCTCGGACACCTATACCTATATCTGCGATACATACTTGAACACGATCCGACTTTTTGTAGTACTGAGCTGAAATAAACCCCCTACCGTTAGCATGCTGTAGTACATTATTAATCAATTCAGATACGGCATATTCCATAAAGTCATAAAAACCAGTTTTATCCGGATCAACTTCATCTGACTGATCAGGCGCAATAACATCTGCGACCTCCGTTGACAATGCTGCAGACTGCCCGTGCCCAAGCTCTTTAATGACAGAAAACTTGTTCTGCGATGGATGCCTAGAAAATTTCTCCTCAAGATTAAGACCACATAGCCTGAAAAAATTCATACGCTGCATATACTGGTGGACATCAGAAGTAGCTTTTTTTAGGGTAATGTTTTTACCGCTTTCCTTCCAAAATAATAACTTAGCTAACAGTATATTTAGTGGTGCTATATCAATAAAAGACAAACCAGCTAAATCTATGGTGATATCTGTGTGTTCGTCAAGTGAACCCAAAAGATTTAACAAATCTTCTATATTAGAAAGATAGATCTGACAGGTTTTAATTTTCTGGGTTATAAGCATTTTTTCTCTATACTTTTGTGTATTTTGTTACGTATCTTTATAAAATACCCCTAGTTTTATTGTCCGCAAACAAGTTCCGGTAGAGATACTTCTTTCAATAAATTAGCATAACCAACCAACTTAACCCATTGCAATAAAATTGCTGGGCAACATCACACCACTCGATCTATCAAAATATTTTTAATATAACCAATGAACGTAAATTCTAAACACGAAAAGACAATATCCAAGATTCTTTCGTAATTTTATTTATTAACTTTGGCCCAACCAAAACACTTTCGTTTCTATATATATATTAATAATATTTTCAGGATCATAAGGTGTATCTAAAGTAGCTATCGCAATTGAAGTCCACTCTGGATATTCAGGACTACCACTCCATTCAATATTAGATTCGCAATAACTACAAAACTTGCGATGTACAGTACTAAACGAACGGTAAGTCGATAATAATTCTTGGCCAGCTAAATGATTTTGACACATGGTGCAATGACAATGTGAAACTTTTTTAGGCTCACAGGTAATCCTATACTTTACTTTGCCACATAGACAACTTCCATCGTGCATATTTTTTCTCTGGGCTTATTGGACAATGTTGACAATAATGTGAATCAAGTTCGACAAATCGTGGCAAAACGATGGCCGTATTAAATAAACCATCAATAACAAGTACCCTAACATACTATTTTTACATTATTGAATAGACAGTATTTCATGTCTTTAATTTTAAAAAATTACCGTCAATAATTAAAAAATGGGCGCCATTTTGGGTAATTGATTTATGAGAACTAAGACCATCGGAAACAATATATGACATCCCTTCTTTTATTATCGATTGCGTCCCATCCTGTAACTTGTTAATAACTTCCCCTTTAATACAATAAACAATATGTCCTTTTTCACACCAATGGTCAGCTTCATAATTCTCAGAATATTCTACATACCTGACACGCAGCCCATCAAACTCCATTGTCTGCCAAAACGCTTTGCCTGTAGTGCCAGCATATTCTGTTTTGGGAAGACGCGACCAATCTATTGTTTGAAAAGGTATATTTTTCACTTTGATCTCTATTTTTAATGGAAAATTTAAAAGTGCTCAACTATTGATTGAAAATTAAGCCAATCATTGAAATTATATTAAAAGGCTGTAGATAGTGTACTCTATTTTCGCTAATCTTGGCGTTAGCTATAAACAGAGTTAATGTTTATAAAAAGCCCAAAAAGGGGATACGTTTACGTTATTTAGGTTACTCTCGACCAAAGGACACTCTATGCCATTTTTAGGTTTCATTCTTTTTTTAATTTTTTGCTTGGTGATTATGGTTTACACTCTAATCCATAGTATACGGTTCATTAAAACTAGGGAAATGAAGCACTTAAGAAGTCTGGGCCTTCTTTGGATAGTTCCCGGGGTTCTAATTGGTCTAGTACTGTATGCGCGTTTCCCCATTACCAAAGAGAGAATTATAGGCACTTATAAGATTGATACTCATTTTTATCCCGGTAAGAATGCGGATTGGCAGCACAAGCATTTTTTCTTTGAAATTACTAAGGATGATCAATTCATTTTTTATGAAAAACTAAAAGATGGCAATTATAAAAAAGATATTGGGGAAGTTGTATGGATTCGACACTCTCATCCAATGTTATACAAAATAGTGATGGACAAACCACATCCTCTTATCGATGCCCACCCAGCTTTATATCGCGGCAATCGAAAGTTTTACTATGTCTTTCAATCAAAATTCGGCAATATGTTTTATAGAAAAGTAAAATAATCTCATGAACTATAAAGAATTTAATCACTTTTGCTCCACCCTAAAGGTCACTTCCCATGTTGTACAATGGGGAGATTCTGATGTATGGAAAGTCGCTGGAAAAGTATTTGCTATTGGCGGATGGGGTAAAGACAATATACCGGCCTATACATTCAAAGTTTCTGAGCTGAACTATGATGTATTGGCTAATAGACCTGGCTTTCGCCCCGCTCCCTATTTGGCCAGTCGTGGCATGAAGTGGATACAATTGTATGAGCCCTCTCAATGTGCAGATGACGAACTTAAATATTATATTCGAGAGTCTCATCGCATTGTTTCTCTGGGACTTAGCAAGAAAAAGCAGCGGGAACTGGGTTTAAACCAGGATTAATCATTTTATTGTTATGACGAAAAAGACGCTTATTTTATTATTGATATTTTTCTGTGCGATTATCGCGTTACTTATAGGCTCCCAAATTGATGATGACTTAAGTGAAGATGCACTAAGCCTTATCAAGAAGGTAGATTATTCGGGCCATAGTGAATCTTACTATTATTTAATGGGTATTTACGCCAGCGAAAAAGAAAATGCGAAAGATATCGGGAAAAATATTGTTAATCAATATAACAAAAAATCATTAGATTCAAATTACAATATTGTTGAGTATCCCGAAGCAAAAAAAATACCGTTACCCAAAAACAATATATTCTGTAGAACATGGGAGGGAACATGTTTATATGACATGTTCAACGAACCATTCGATATCAATATATTGCTTAAAGATAATCATACTTTATTATCTAGAATGAGTATTATTCATGGGTCTAATGATTATAAAACTTTAACAAAGCCTTCCATTGACGAACTTCCTCCATCATTTGAATACTTTAGTGCGGCTGAACAAATTAAGTTGCTACTCGCTATTTCTAAACATAAGGAAGGAAAAACACAACAAGCTATTGAGTTGTTAGAACAACAATTTTTTGAATTGAGAAGATTACTAAAAAGGCAAGACACTCTTATTGGGAAACTAATCTTGTTAACACAACTTTCCGAAGTTATAGATGTTTATAGCATTATCTTATCAAATACAAACTTCACAGCGAATTTTATTCCTCTTTTAAGCGAATCTGAACGCAGCCTTGAAAAAGCTTTTGTTCGAGAATTTTTTATGCAGTATGAAATGTTTAAAAACTTGGATAAAAATCCTGAGCTTTTTGAAATTGATGGAAAACTGCCAGGCTTTATAGCGCGTCTTCTTTACAAACCAAATATGACAATTAATACCATGACACCAAGGTTTAGCCGTTTATTAAAGATAGAATCACTATCCCCCCGCGCATTCGCAGCGATAGTTTCCTTGGATAAAGAGCCAACCCACTCGTCCAAATTAAGAAATTTTGTTGGCAGCGTTTTAGTACGTGTTGCCTACCCAGACTTTGATCAGTACATTGCTAGCTTCATAGACTTTAATGCGAAATTAAGCTTGTTTAATCATCGCTATCATTATCAAAAAGATATAGATACGATTGAAAATCCCTATTATATGAATAAGCATCCGGTAGTCTCAAAAAACCAAATTTGTTTTGAAGGCCCCTTTGAGAGTTACGATTATTTGAGGTGTTTGGTACATAGCATATAGTTGTCTTACCACTTTATTCATTTATACGATATTAACTAAACTTGTAGTGATTTCACTCGCTGTAATGGCGTGTTTTCTATATTAAAAATTATTACGATTTATAAAAATTCTGAACAGATATCAAAATATATTGAGTTATGTCTTGCCGCCAAATTTTTTCTTTATTTTCAATAATTTTACACAGGAGCGAGGGCTTTATTGAAACTTTTTTTAATGTAGGCAATGTGTTTTAGAGCTGATTGATTGGGATTTTTTAATCCTTATTACCTGGATAAAAAATGATGCCATCTAATTTTTAATTTTGTGACCCGACTCTCAAATATTGGCACGAGATGTAACTGCAAAATAATTCTTTCTATCTACACTTACCTGTACTGATCAGCACTTATACAACTTATCTTTTAATTAAATGACATTCCTTTGTCGGGGGCTTTCATGTATTCCTTGGTTCTTTCTCAAACTGCTGTGTACCAATTGCAACAACTCTCTAAAACCGTTCGCGATAAAACAGGTGTAAGACATCGTCTATCTGATCCCAAATCCGTAATTTCTCTATTGCGCTATAGTTCCACCTCACCTGACGCAAATATTTTTCGCTATTTTGGACGTTTTACTAATGAGTTGGATATTGAGCAGAGGCTCTACTTGCAAAGCCGTGGCCTTATGCTTCCAGACGTTATTTATGACAAGATGAATGCAATGGTGAACGCACGCTCAGCAATGTAATTTAGCTGGAGGCTTTTAGCCTCAGCTAATGGCATGGCCGAATCACTTCCCTTTCAAGCATTGGAATATTGTTGCAGATAGCGCTTCCAGTATGCTGGTGGCGCCAGAGTCTTCACTCAACTTGATTCCGAGCGGGTCTAACATGGCTTGACGGGCATCAATGGACTGACTAATCTTATTCACTAACTTGCCATCCTCTCCCTCTTCCCCAAAGACGCAAACAGCGGCACTTTTTTGTAACTGATAAAGGTGTTTGGCGCCAATACCTCGCTCAGGGGTAATTACCAAAAAATCCTGCTGGTTTAATTGATAACGTTCAACAAAATGGCCATAAGCAGGATGTAACACGATAAAAGGTTTGTCTTTTATCAAGCTCATTTTCCCTTCGAGATCTTGATTCAACTGCTCCAGCCGAGCAAGTAAACGCTTGCTGTTGTCGCTATATGTTGTTGCTAGATCAGGCGCCAAGCTCTGCAATGTAGCGTTTAAGGCCTGAGTTAATACGCCTAAATTATGTGGGTCTAACCACAAGTGAGGATCTTTTGAATGCTCATGGTTGTTATGAGAGAGAGAGTTATGAGAGTGGCTGTTTGAATGTGCATGCTCTTTTTTTACGTCTTTTTTCTCTACACCGTCTTGCTGCGGCCAATGTATCCCCTCCACTTTACTGGCCACAATTTGTGGTGCAGATCGTGTTGATAACGCTTTACTAAGAAAACTTTCCAAGTCAGCCCCAATCCAGATGACCAAGTCAGCTTTGTCCAGTTTTTGGCGATCGGACACTGTTAATTGGTAATGGTGTGGAGAACGCCCAGAATCTAGTAATACAGAGACCTGGTCACCAGGAGCGACAAGCTCTGCTAGCAATAGCTGTAGAGGCTTGATACTGGTTACGATATCTAGGCCTGCATTCGCCCATTGGGAAAAACAAAAAGCCGCCATTAAGAACAGACGGGCACATAATTTGGTCATTTTTTTACTCAACATAAGCATAATGTTATATCATAACAAAAATGACGTTAATGAATCAGCGTGATATTTAAAAATTTTTTCATTTGGGGTCTTTGACTTTCATTATGAGCGACTGCAATAACCACCAGCATTGTATTAATACCGCCCTAGCGATTGCAGAGTCTGTCTGCAAAGAACAGGGAGTACGGTTGACTCCTCTACGAAAGCAGGTATTGCTCTTAGTTTGGCAAAGCCATAAGCCTTTAGGGGCCTATGACTTAATCGACATGCTCGCCGAGACAGAACAGCGCCGTATTGCACCTCCCACGGTGTATCGCGCTCTCGAGTTTTTGTTGGAACAGGGGCTGATTCATCGTATTAACTCTCTTAATGCCTATGTTGGCTGTAGTGATCCACACCTGCACCAAGAACCTCAGCAGGCTACAACTAATTACTTTTTTATTTGTAGTCAGTGCCATGATTCTCAAGAAGTCATCGACCCTAAATTAGCAAAGCATATCGTAGAAAGCGGAAAACAATTTCAATTTACACCTCAGCAACAATGGCTTGAGGTCATTGGGCTCTGTAAGCAATGTCAACAAGCATAAACCCTATCGTAATACCGGAACAACTCATCTCTGCTAACAAGCTCTTTCTGAAACAAGGAGGTAAAATACTGTTGCAGGATATTAATTTATCCATCAAGGCTGGGGAGATCGTTACCATTATCGGACCCAACGGAGCCGGCAAAACGACCTTGCTCAATATCTTGCTGGGGCTACGCCCACCCTCTTCGGGACATGTCGAGCGCAAAAAAGGCTTACGTATTGGCTATATGCCACAGCGCTTGCAACTGAATCCTCAACTACCATTAAGTGTGGAGAGATTCTTATTACTGACAAATACTTCTCTTATTAGCATCGATGATGCACTAGAAAAAACGGGGATTACACACCTTAAAAAAACTGACATCAGTCAACTCTCCGGTGGCGAATTGCAGCGCATGTTGTTATCAAGGGCCCTATTGCGGCAACCCCAATTACTTGTATTAGATGAACCTGTACAGGGTGTCGATATCCGCGGCCAAGATAAACTCTATAAACTCATTCGCGAACTGCGCGACGAATTGAACTGCGGCATTTTAATGGTCTCTCACGATTTACATTTAGTAATGGCGGCAACTGACCATGTGATTTGTTTAAACCAACATGTGTGTTGCCATGGACACCCAGAGAGTGTTTCTAACCATCCCGCTTATTTGGAACTATTTGGTAGCGATGCCAACCAACTGGCAACTTACTCTCACCACCATGACCACAAACATAACTTACATGGCGAAATTATTGCTGAAAGTAAAAATGAAAGTGATAAAGAGAAGGGAAAAGAGCCGCATTCCCAAATTTGCCAACACGGTGATCATTGATGGAATTTTTACTACTAGCTCTGATAGCAGGCCTAGGGGTTGCACTTATCGCTGCCCCATTGGGCTCCTTTGTTGTATGGCAACGCCTCGCTTACTTTGGTGATACCTTAGCCCACTCTTCATTACTGGGCGTAGCATTTAGCTTATTGTTTTCTATCGGTATTCAAGCGGCAATCACAACAAGCTGTTTGATTGTCGCTATTGTCTTACTGCTGTGGCAAAGCCAACGCCAGTTGCCAACGGATACATTACTGGGCATTATTTCTCATTCATCCCTTGCATTGGGGCTCATTTTAGTGAGTTTATTTGATACGGGCCGTGTCGATTTAACTCAGTATCTATTAGGCGATATTTTGTCAACGACGCGTAATGATATCTTTATGGTCCTGAGCGTGGCGATCACCGTTGGCATATTGATATGGCGTTTTTGGAAACCCTTGTTAGCGATTACGGTGAATGAATCTTTGGCCCAAGTAGAAGGCATTCCCGTTAAACGTACAAAATTAATATTGATGTTTATGCTCGCAATTACCATTGCAGTTGCTATTAAAATAGTCGGTATTTTACTCATTACTGCCTTACTTATTATTCCTGCTGCTGGCGCTCGCTATCTTTCTAGAACACCAGAACAAATGGTACTGTTTGCCGCCATGCTTGGTTGTTTAGCCGTTTGTGGCGGTTTAGCTAGTTCCTTTTTCTGGGATACGCCAGCCGGGCCATCGATTGTTGCAGTAAGTAGTTTATTATTTTTATTCGCCTTATCGCTTAGAAAAAGGCATATATAGACTATTTATTTACGGGCGTTTTTTGAGGCAATAATTGTTGTATTCCAATCCCGACTAAAATCATTATCAAGCCATATATAGTCAAATTTTCTATGGGCTCATTGAGTACATGATAAATAATAAATAAACTTAATACGGGCGATAAAAATATTAAAGTCCCTATTTTCCCTACTCGAGTGGTTAGTTGCATAGCTAGTTGCCACATAATAAATGCGAGCCCCATTTCAAATAGTCCGATGTACAACACGTAAAGCCACGGATTAATTGATGTAAAGACACCAATATCATCAAAGAATATTGTAATAACTAACAACACTGGAAATGCAATTAAAAAGCTTTGAAATAATTTAATAATGGGTGGACGCTTATCTTTGACATTAATTAGCCAATATACGGCCCAAATGAGTGTACTAATCAACGCCAAGAAAATACCAAGCACTTGTATATCACCCATGATTTTTTTTGAACTAAAAACAATACAAATAACCCCGGTATAACCCAATATAACGGCTATAATATCGCGGCGTGTAATTTTATGTTTTAGTAAAGGAACAGAAAGTAAGGTTAAGGTAATTGCCCAGGTATAATTCAACGACTGAGCAATTTGCGCAGGCAATAAGTCATAGGCTTTAAATAGGATAATATAATATAAAACAGGGTTCAGCAGGCCCAATACTACCGTTATTTTCCAATGACTAAAAAAAGATTCAAATGCTAATAAAAGCTGTCCTTTATAGAGAAGAAAAAGAGCCAGGACTAGTAGAGAAACAAAGCTGGCCCCAGTAAGTAGTTGAAGTAATGAAAGCTCCTGCAATCCTAACTTAAAAGCTGTGGCAACCGTCGACCACATTAAAACGGCAGCCAAGGCATAAACAGTAGCTAGACGGTCATTTTTTATCAATACTAGTTTCTAACTTTAGATAAGAATTTAACCGTATTTTCACTCTGAGGATGATTAATAATCTCATCCGGGGTTCCTATTTCTTCCATTAAGCCTTGATGAAAAAATGCTATACGGTCTGATACATCACGAGCAAAGTTAATTTCATGAGTGACCAAGATCATCGTCATTCCCTCCTGCGCTAACATACGCATTGTATCTTCAACCTCACCGACCAACTCAGGGTCTAATGCCGATGTTGCCTCATCAAAAAGCATGTAAGATGGCTCCATCGCTAAAGCTCTGGCAATGGCGACTCGCTGTTGTTGGCCTCCAGATAAAGCTCTTGGATAATTCTTTAGTTTATCGCCTAAACCAACATGAGATAGATGTGTTGCCGCCGCTTCCATGGCTTCTTTTTTTGGCATTTTTTTAACTTTCCTCAATGCTAACGCAACATTTTCTTGCGCATTGAGATGCGGAAAAGTATTCCATTGCTGAAAAACCATACCTATTTTTTGGCGTAGTTTATTAATATCGGTAGCGCGGTCATGAACACTGACACCATCCACCAATACAGTCCCAGAATCTATTTTTTCAAGCGCATTAATACAATATAGCAGTGTCGATTTTCCTGAACCCGACGACCCAATAACACTTAACACCTCACCATTATTAACGGTTAAATCGATGCCTTTAAGCACTTCTAAATCGTCAAATGACTTTTTTAACGCATTTACTTCAATCACTGCTGCCACCTTTTTTCAATATATTCACTGGCCTTGGAAATGGGATACGAAAGCATAAAATAAAACATACCTGCTATCGTTAAAATAACAAACACATCTTGCGTACGTGTTATTAATATTTGCGATGCTTTAAGCAATTCGATATAGCCAATAACGGACACCAAGGCAGAATCCTTAACAACGCTTAAAGCAATTCCTACCCAAGATGGAAAGACCGATCGAATCCCCACTGGCCATACGATAGAAAACAAATCTTGCCAATAATTCATTCCTAAAGAGCGTGATGCTTTACGCAAGCCAGAAGGAACGGACTCAATACCTCCTCGCGCTACATTAGCTACCAAAGCTGCGGTATAAATACTTAAAATAATAGTTCCCGAAACAAAGGCAGGTAATGGGTAACCAATAATAGAAATAAAACTATCAAACAGTATTAATTGAATAATTAGAGGAACGCTACGAAAAATATCTAATAGAGCATTGATAACAAAGGTTGCTATTTTATTTCCCAAAGACATTAACCAACCAAAAGCAATACCAAATATCGAACCTACAGCGATAGAAACCAAGGATATCTGCAATGTCCTAAGGGCTGCTTCTCCTAGAAACAACAAATCGTTCCATTGTAAATCTGAAAATACATTGACTGTCATTATTCGTTACCTCTAAATAAACGCCATCCAATGATGCGAAATAATGCCAGCGTTATTTTAGCAATACAGTAGTAAATGACCGCCGCTGCAAAAAAGAATTCAAATGCTCTAAATGTTTTTGAATATAAAAACTGTGTCTCACCAGATAGCTCCCGTAAACCGACAAGCATACCAAGAGAAGACATCAATAATACCCAAATGAACTGATTCGACATTGGGTGCCATATCGCTCTCAAAACCTGGGGAATAATGACATAAATTTGAGCCTGGGGAAAATTCATTCCCAGGGATCGTGCAGAATTCAGTTGTGATATAGGTACAGTTTTAAATCCACCTCGAAAAGTTTCAGCCATATAGCCAGCGGTATTAAATGCTAAAGCCATGATAACAGTGATATATGAATCAATAATAATTCCTATGGCTCCAAGACCAAATTTAAAAAAGAATAATTGAAAAAGTGCAGGAGTATTGCGAGCGACTTCAACCCAAACAGATGCTAAAAATCTAATTAAAAAAATACGGCTTTCACGAGCAAAAAATAAAAATAAAGCGATAAGACTACCAATTATCATGGATATAATAGAAACTTCAACCGTTACCAATGCTGCTTTCAGCAATTGTGGTAATGATTGAATGACGGGCCGCCATAAAAACTCGTAATCCATGGATACACCTCAAAGAAAGTAGATATAAGCCCACAACTGTTATTATTGATTAATGATTGTGGGCTTTATAAGTCTAGTAGTATACGCCTAGAGAAGTTAAATCTGGTGCTTCACCACCAACATATTTGCTATAAATTTCTTGGTAGCGACCAGAGCGTACTTGGCGGTTAATAAATATGTTCAAATAATTAATCCAACCAAACTCTTTACGTTTGGTCATCATCCCTACAATATCTGCACCAAAAGGAGCGACCGGACCAGAGCTAATACCCTCAAACTTGCCTGATTTAATATTATTCGCTGCAACGGTATCGGTTACGATAATTGCATCAACCTGACCTTGCTTAACCGCAAGGAATGATTCATTTTCACTCTGGAAAGAAACATATTTTCCTTTTGCATCTGCCCAGTTTTTCTCTTTGTATTTTAAAAATTCACTCTCATAGGTTGTACCTACCGCTGCACCTACGCGTAAATCTTTCAAATCTTCCCAACCTTTTACAGTGACTCCTGGAGCCAATATCGCTTGGAAGCGAAACACATTGTAAGGAATAGTAAATCCAACTGTTTGGGCACGCTCTAGAGTATCCGATGAAGAGGCAATGGCCACATCAATTTTTCCTGAGATTAATGCGGGAATACGCTCTGCCCAAGTAAGCCCAACTACTTTATGTTTAATTTTCATTGCTGCCGCTAAATCTTTACACATTTGCACATCAAGACCATCGGGCTCATTGTTACTATCGCGAAAGCCAATGGGAGGAAAGTCGAGAACTACACCACAACGTACCGTGCCTTTTTGTAATACAGAATCTAATTGATCAGCAAATCCCAGACCTATCGGCAATAGTGAGAGTAGCGCAGTAAAAAACATTTTTTTCATCGGTTTACAGTTCATCAGTCGTTTCTCCTATAATTATTAGATATTTCGCGACAATTAAACCCGATCAGGGTTATTTTCTCTTGTAAAAAACTACGATACCCTTGTACTTTAGTAGGTAACTGGCATTTAAAAGGCACTTAAACGCTAGACGCATTCAATAATTCAATATTACCGCCTATTGCCGCAACATTGTTGGTTATAGTTTTTTCTGTTGCAAAACGTAGTAAATAGTTAGGCCCCCCGGCTTTTGGACCTGTTCCTGATAGCCCACGCCCACCAAAGGGATTAACACCAACCACTGCACCTACCTGATTGCGATTAATATACACATTTCCGACATTAGCTAACGTCGCTACCTTTTCGTAAGTGCTCGTATTTCGTGAATGCACACCTAAGGTTAAGCCATAACGTTTACTGTTAATATCATCAATAATTTTTTCTAAATCACCAGCGGCATAACGCACCACATGCAATATTGGACCAAACTGTTCTTCTTTTAAAGATAAAATAGAGTCAATCTCAAATAATGTTGGCGCGACAAAAGTCCCTTTCTTGGTTGTGTCATCTAAAGCAACCTGAAAATAGGAGGCACTTGTTGCTTTAGCATCTTCAATGTAGCTTAACAATTTATTTTGCGCTTGCTCATCGATAACCGGACCTATATCGGTACTCAGTAGTTGAGGATTACTGATCACAAGCTTTTCCATTGCACCTTTAATTAATGTGATAACTCTCTCAGCAATATCTTCCTGGACATACAAGACTCTTAAAGCTGAACAACGTTGTCCAGCCGAGCTAAATGCAGAATCAATGACATCTCTAGTTACTTGCTCCGGTAAAGCCGTAGAGTCAACAATCATGGCATTGAGTCCACCTGTTTCGGCAATCAGTGTCGCTATGGGAGTATCCGCGTCTCGCGCACAAAGTGTTTGATTAATAACACGAGCCGTATTATTCGAACCGGTAAAAACTACGCCACTTACCCGGGCATCCGAATTAAGAACAGCGCCTAACTCACGACCCGATCCGGGCAAAAATTGTAATGCACCTACGGGTAAACCCGCTTCGAATAGTAACTCTACTGCTTTATAAGCAATTAATGTTGTCGTCTCAGCGGGTTTGGCTATCACGGTATTACCCGCTAATAGAGCGGCTGTCACTTGTCCCAGGAAAATAGCTAGAGGAAAATTCCATGGGCTAATACAGACAAAAATACCCTTAGGTTCAAGCCATAATTGATTTGACTCACCCGTTGGTCCGGGCAAAATAACCGGCTCAGAAAAATGTTTCCTGGCTATTTGCGAGTAGTAGCGACAAAAATCAATCGCCTCTCTTACTTCATCGATTGCATCTTGTATTGTCTTACCCGCTTCGCGTTGGCATAAAGCAATCAATTCACTGTTATTTTCTTCTAATTTTTCAGCTAGCGTTTCTATAATTTCACATCGATCTTCTATTCTGGTATTGCGCCATATTATTTGCCCTTGATCAGCAGCAGATAATGCATTTTCAGCAATCGTTTTATCCGCCATTTGATAGTCGCCCACTTTTTCTTTTCTATCATATGGACTAAAAACATCTATATTTTCAGTTCCTTTTATATACTCTCCATTAACTATTGGGCATGCTCGCCATAAACTATGATTAAATTTTTCTACAGAGTGCATAAATAATTCTCTTGTATTTTTAGTCGCTAAATTAACACCCAATGAATTCTTTCGATCAGAAAATAGATTAATGGGTAACGGTATTGGCCGAGAACAAAATTCTGGGCCAATATTTTCTAGTTTAAGTGGCCATTGAGTAAGACTCTCGATATTCATGTCTTCATCAGATAACTGATGTACAAATGAAGAATTTGCACCATTTTCTAATAAGCGCCTAACTAAGTAGGGCAGCAAATCCTCATGGCTACCAACAGGGGCATAAATACGAATCTCTTGATGCTTTGTTGTTTTTAAAACACTGTCATACAAACTATTGCCCATACCATGCAAACGTTGAAATTCGAAAGGTCTATCCCCCGGCGCTATTACTTGAATACTCGACACAGTGTGAGCGTTATGAGAAGCAAACTGAGGATAGATTGCGCCCCGTGTTACTTCAGATAAGAGGTAACGTGCGCAGGCAAGATAAGCAACATCGGTATATTCTTTTCGTGTGTAAACCGGATAACCACAATGCCCTAGCACTTGGCTATGTTTGATCTCGGTATCCCAGTAAGCACCTTTAACTAAACGTACCGGAATTTCATCGCCATAGTTTTTTGCTAGCCTCGTTAGCCAGCATAAAGCGGGTAATGCACGTTTGGAATATGCCTGAACAACTAAGCCAAACTTTTCCCACCCGCGTAGGGCTTGTTTTGAATAAATTGCCTCAAAAATAGAAAGTGTTAGTTCCATTCTGTCGGATTCTTCCGCATCAATAGTGATTCCAACATCGTGTTCAATGCCTAAGCAAACTAAGTTTTGAACAATATTAATAATATCTTGTAATGATTTATTTCTATGCTTTTCATCAAATCTTGGGTGTAAAGCTGATAGTTTAATCGACAAAGAAGGCCTGCGATTTTTATTTTTCGAATTCTCGGCAATATTAATAATGGCTGACGCATAGCTTTTATAGTATCGCTCTGCGTCTGTATCCGTTATCGCTGATTCACCCAACATATCATAAGAATAGATGTAGCCTTTTTTAAGGTAAGGACGGGCATTTTTCATCGCTTCTTTTATGGTGCGCCCTAGCACAAAATGTTGTCCCATGATTCGCATCGCTTTATCTACAGCACTACGAATGATCGGTTTTGTACTCCTTTTGAATAAATTAAGAATTGAGCCATCACCAACGCTAACTAAATTACCTGCCAACATTAGTCCCCAAGTTGATGCATTCACAAAAAGTGTATTATCCTTGCTAAAATGTCGCTCCCACTCTTTGCCACTTAATTTGTCAGCGATTAAATTATCTCTTGTACTTGAATCAGGAATTCGCAACAAGGCCTCAGCAAGGCACATCAGTGTTACACCATCTTCATCACTTAAAGAATACTCTTGTAGCAAGGCCTCTATATCAAAAAAGAAAGTGTCATGCGCCTCGCGGACTTGGTCTACGATAAGCTCGGCTTTTCTTTTTATATTGTCCTGCTCACTTTCTTGATACGCTAAAAAATGGAGCTCGCGTATCAGCTCGTGTTCATCCACTTCACAAAATGTAGATATTTGGTGGTATAGGCTATCTAAGGGAATATCTAGCCAGTCACCGTGAATCACTCTCTTAATACTTAACGTTGCCATTGGAGTCTTTACCTTGATTTTCTGGCTATTATGCCGATATTTCTTAATCACATTTGCATAAAATTCTTAGGCTATTGCAAAAAATTACGATTTTATAAATGGCTGGAAAAGCTAAATTCCACTTATGAGCTAATGAAAGTTAGTTAAAAATGATTGTTTATTGAGGCTAAAAGGTGAAGTTTTTAGTGTTATTTATAATTATTTCGCTCTAGGCTGAGACCGGTAAGCTGTAGGTGAGAGACCCATTTTTTTACGAAATAAGTTGGTAAATGCACTTTGACTTGAAAAACCAAGGGTAAAACATATTTCGGTAATCGACTTATCGGTATCTTTTAATAATGAGCAAGCAGCATTAATACGTTCATCAATAACATATTGGTAGGGAGAAATTCCTAGGCTTTCACGAAATTTTTGATAAAAGTGGCTTTCACTTAGATTACATAATCTAGCGAGGTCAGCCGTTTGAATTTTCTCGGCTAAATTACCGTATATATAACGCTTAATCCGAGATAAATCGATACGATCACGGGCAGCACTCACTTCTTCTACACTAATTTCCCCCCTTAAGCGGTGGTATAAACTATGCAAAAGACATTGCCCAATCACACTGGGAGCAGCATCATCCTCAACCAAGGATTCTAACTCATCAGCCAATGCTAATAGTAATGTATTGAGGCGGTGATCAAATTGGAAGTACTTGGGAGAATCTAAAAGTGGAACTAAGGCATTGCTAGAAAAAGCAGTTTCTAACTCGACTAAGGGTAAGTTATGTGTAATATCCAGTATTAATATTTTGTTTTCTTTATTGCCAAAAAAACTATGGGTATGGTTTGAGGGAACAATACAACCCACGCCTTTTTGGATAAAACCGCTTTGACCTGATATCTCAAATTCTGCGAAGCCTTTGATGCCGAAAATAATTTGGTGATGAGTATGGCTATGTCTATTAGGCTGTTCAGACAGATGAGTGAGTCGAGCAATAATATTACTTTTCTCTGGCATGAATAGGCCCTAATTAGTTAGTCCTGAAAAACGCCTTCCTGGCTTATTTTCAGAGTCGCGATAAAAATACTTAACGTAAAAACGCGGTTTTACTGGTATTTTTATCCCTCGCATTGGCCTAATCGGCCAATGGCTGTACATCCATGTACAGCACGTCGACCAGACCAAATCGCCTGGAGCGATTTTGCACTTGCCTTTTAGGTGAAGACCAAGGAGGGTCTTCATACAAAATGCCTTTAGCACCCAGTTTCTGGTCGAAATAAATCTTAATCCAGTAATCTTGTTTTTCAAATCAGTATGTTGTGCATTTTTCAGATCCGACTAATTAACGGTGAGTCACAACCGAAGAATACGTCAACAAAAATTTATGCTCATCAAAAGGTGGTTTGAAATATCCGCGGAGTTGTTCACCAGACATTAGCACAATGGCTTGTTCATTAGGTAGATGATTTTTAAGTAAGACTGCAAAAAACTCTGCATTATCTTCCACTAAACGCCATTCGGTTTGATGACGAATCGACTGGTTTAGTTGGGGAATCACTTTCTCTAAAAATTGTAATTGCTCTGGTGTGCTTGCTAGTAACTGCCAACTGCCCGTCTTTGACGATCCCTGTACTTGGTTTTTCAGCAGAACTAAGCCGTTAATTTTTAATTCTATATCCGATAAATAGCGTGGAGTCGTTATTTTATTAATGAAAAGCGCGAGAATTATCACCATAACGGCAACAATAATGACAACGGTTTTTACAATATTTCTTTGTTGGCTTTGCATAAATATCAGGGAACCCTTGTTTGCATGAGAGCCAAAAACATCAAGAAATAACGGGATTGGCTGGCAATAAGTAATGGTCTAACAACATCACAACAAATAAAGCCATTAAATAAATAATAGAATATTTAAAGGTTTCTATTGCAGAGTCCGGCTTATTCGCAAATAACATGACTAAACTCCAATAAATAAAACCGCCACCTAAAACCACAGCACCTAATAAATACAACCAATTAAACATGCCCGTTAAATAAGGCAAGAGGCTCACCAAACATAAAATCACTGTGTAAAGTAAAATATGGAGTTTGGTATAACGCTCTCCATGAGTCACTGGCAACATCGGGATATCGGCTTTCGCATAGTCGTCTTTGCGATGAACTGCCAAGGCCCAAAAATGCGGTGGCGTCCAAGCAAAAATAATTAACACCAATAACAAACCATGACCATCTAAACTATTAGTGACGGCTGTCCATCCTAACAGTGGCGGCGCTGCTCCGGCTAAACCACCGATAACAATATTTTGCGGTGTAGCCCGTTTAAGAAATAAGGTGTAAACCAACGCGTAACCTAATAAAGAAGCCAAGGTTAGCCATGCGGTCAATGCATTAATAAAGAATAATAGAATTGCCATGCCAAGAAATCCTGTGGCAAAAGCAAAGGTAAGCGCCTGCCGAGGCTCTACTCGGCCTTTAGCAACAGGGCGATTATGAGTACGCTGCATTTTCAAATCGATATGGCGATCCACTAAGTGATTGATGGTTGCGGCACTACCCGCGCACAAGGCAATACCTAGGTTGCCCAAAATAATTACACTGAAAGGCACCATACCTGGCGTTGCTAACAACATACCAATTAAAGAAGTCAGCAACATCAATGCAACCACACGAGGTTTACACAGCTCCAGATAATCTCGCCATAGAGGGCGGCTTTTTGTAGATAAGATGGAATTAGACATAATTATTGTTATTTCGCTGTAATTGTTTGACTGATTGGTTAACCCTAAAAAAAGCCTTCCCCGGTTTTTTTCAGGAGTCGAAGCAAAAATCCTGACGCAAATGCCCTAACACCGGTTTTTTGATCGAAAATTTTATTGGTTTATAGATTTATTCTTTTATTAACAATGTGTTAAGCATTTTTCATAACCGACTAATTATTATTCAGGCATGTTTACGCTGTAGGCACGATAAGTGATCGTTACCATGGTCAGTAACAATACTGCACCAACCGCATTATGTGCAACTGCCACAGCCAATGGCAAGGCCAATAAAATATTAGCCACACCTAAGCAAAGTTGAACACCAAGAACTCCCCACAACCAATATGCCCACCGACTTAACTGCGTATTGTGGATGCGCAAGAGCTGAATACCCAAAACAATCATCGTGAGCGTTACCAAAACCGCCCCCCCCCGATGGGTTAGATGAATAGCCGTGCGGGCATGGTTAGTGAGTTTCCCGCCCAGGTAATTAGGGCCAATATCCTGCCAAACATTAAATGCAGACTTAAAATCCGTGGGCGGCAACCACTGGCCAAAGCATTGGGGTAAATCAGGACAAGCAAGCGCTGCGTAATTGGAACTGACCCACCCCCCCAAAGCAATTTGCATAATAACAAGCACAAGGGCAAAAATAATCAAAGGTCTACTATTTACTAAGCGTTGATATTGTTCTTGATTAAGATGCCAATAACGCAAGCTCAAACGCTGTAGCAATAAACACAGTAATGATAATGTGGCAAAACCTCCCAAGAGATGCGCCGTCACTACTTTAGGCCACAGCTTTAAGGTGACCGTCCACATGCCAAAGGCCGCTTGCAAAACAACCATTGCTACCAACGCCAGTGAGAGCTTTACCGGTATTGAAGGCTGTTTTTTAGATAGTAATATAGAAAAAATAGCAATGGACAATATAAGTAGTCCTAGAGTCCCTGCGAAATAACGATGCACCATTTCCGGCCAGGTTTTTTCAGTTTCAACAGGGGCATCAGGAAAAGAGGCCTCTGCCTTAGCAATCTCGTGACTTTCATTAGGCCACAATAAGTGCCCATAGCAACCGGGCCAATCAGGACAACCTAAACCCGCATCAACTAAACGTGTAAACGCCCCTAACACCACCACCACAAAGGCTAGGCATAGAGCTGCTAAAGTTAATTTGAATAAAGTTGCATTGGCTTTATTTTTTTGAAGTGTCATCTTGCTATTTATCGTAAGTAAACTTTAACAATTTTTTTATATCATCTAATAAATCTTGCCCCGTATGCTCTGTGTGGTAATACATCATGGCAAAACCTTCTTGGTCAACCAAGTAAAAATACTGCTCTGGCGACAAAGGTAATGGAGTCTTCTCTAACCATCTTTCTAGTTCACGGGTTGTTGATCGAAATATTTGTGTCCCTGGATGTTCCTCTTTCAATGTTTCTATATGGTTTTCAGGATAGTTATCTAGCAACAATAAAATTCGCTCAACCCGGTACGCTTTTTCTGCCAAGCGAATATGAACTTGCCTCGTCAAGTAAAGATATGCCTGACAGCGCTCATCACAGTCTTGTGTGACTGGGACTAGCATGCGCCAACGCTTATGCTCTGATTGGTAAAGTATTGCCAAAGAATCCGTTTGCGTAAGCACTAGATCTTGTACCGCTTGTGGAGGCTGTAATAAAACGCCCTTATTCGTCGTACCGCTTGGAAAACCAATACCCGTTTTATAGATAAAATAAGCAAGTAGCATGGGTAAAAAAATGGCGCTAACGATTAATAGGCCATAAAATTTATTGCGTCGTTTTATTACTGGGTCAATAACGTTATTCATATTTTACTAATCGTTTTGGTGTCGAGAACGGTATAGAAACCAAACATACAATATAACTAAAGCCAGCGCCATGGCAAACCATTGTATGGCATAAGCCGTATGTTTTTCTGGCTTAGTATTAATCACTGGCCACGCGGTTATTAAAGCACCAGGGCTACTTTCATCTATACGCAGAATAAATTTATTTTCATTATTTTTTCGGGTGTTCTCACCGACACTCTCGCCGACCTTAGGCAATGACTCAATGGCTTCTGGTATATCAATTTGCAAGACTCTTTTTGGCCAATTGACATCAAGATCACTGATCGTTTGTTTAAAGATCGCATTTTCTGTGGCTGGATATAAATAGCCTCGTATATTAACTTCACCTTCTGGCGTATTAAACTCCGGCAAACGGTTACGAGTGAGTGGCGCTTGCAGCCAGCCGCGGTTAACCAAAATAATACCGACATTGCTTACCAACGGCATGAGTAATTCATAGCCGGTTTTTCCTCCACGGGCTTGGTTGTCGAGCAACCAGTAGTGCTGCTCATCAAAGAAGCCGCTCACACTCACGTTGCGATAGGCCTGCCGCTGCTCTGCCGTCAGAGTTTCTATAGGAACTGCTGGTAAGTCTTGCTGTTGTTGGTACACTGCTAATGCTTGTTGTTTTTGTTCAGCTCTTTCCAGTTGCCAAAAACCAAGACGGACTAATACAGGAAAAAAAAATATCACTAGAAGCAATATTTTCCACTGTTGTTTTATGGATGTGGAACTCGACAAAATCTATTTACTCAAAAACAACTTATACAAAAAGAGGATATGTGATGGGCTTGAAAATTTTAGTTGTTGTACTCTTTATCGCGGTTGTGATTAGTTTAACCAGCGGCCTAATCTTTCTGCTAAAGGACATCCAGTCACCCACAAAGCGAACACTCTATGCACTAGGCACACGAATTACACTTGCAGCATTGCTATTAATCACTATTTTTTATGGCCTCTACACGGGTCAACTGGGTAGTGGTGCACCATGGGATGCAAAGCCGACAAAAGCGCAAATGGAAAAACAACAAAGGGACATTAAATAATGCCCCTTTTAAAAGGTTTTTAACCCAATATATAAACAAAAATAAACAAACCTACCCAAACCACGTCAACAAAGTGCCAATACCAACTTGCTGCTTCAAAACCAAAGCAATCACCATGTTTAAAATGGCCTTTTAAAGTAGAGCGCAACCACATAACTAGTAACATGAACGTACCCAGCGTTACATGCGCACCGTGAAAGCCCGTTAACATAAAGAAAGTGGTCCCATAAACACCAGTATCAATTTTTAAATTTTCGCTATAGGCATGGACGTATTCTTCAGCCTGCAAGAATAAGAAAATAATACCTAAAGCAACGGTAAGACCTAACCAAATATTAAAGCTTTTACGGTTATCATTTTTCAGTGCAGTATGGGCTATATGTACAGTCACACTTGAAGTAAGTAGGACGACGGTATTCCAAAAGGGTAACCAACTCCAAATGGACTCGGCAGTAGTAACACTCATGTTAATTTCGGGGCCAATTACTTTTGCATTAGCGCCATTAACCGCCATATCTGGGGTCGTCATTAGTGGCCATACTTCTGTAAAGCCTGACCACAAAATTTTGTTTGTGGTGTTATCTCCACCTAGCTCTGGTAGTGCAAAATTTCGGATATAAAATAAGGCCCCAAAGAAGGCAGCAAAAAACATGACCTCACTAAAAATAAACCAACCCATGCCCCATACATAAGAGCGTTTAAGTTGAGCATCATTAAGGCCGGCCATATTTTCTGAGATAACCGTGCTGAACCAACTCCACATGACAACAGCCATAATGAAACCACCCATCATAAAGATGGTTGAACCACTAAAGCCAAAAAAAGTGCTTTGGTTAATCCAATTCCCCGCACCAAAGACGGTTAAGAATAAACCGAGTGATGCAAAAATAGGTAATCTACTTTGTTCTGGAACGTAGTAAGTGCCTTCGCTCGCCATAAAGTTCTCCGTCGTTCTTATCGTTATCTATTCTAGGTCAGTTAAAATGTCTTAATACTGCGGCATAAGCGCTGCGTTTGCCATCTACTTCAGATAAGTGAATTGAGTATTAAGCCCTGCGCTCGTACTTTTTTCAGTATCTTTTTTTTGATCATGCTGATCAGTTACATCAAACAGAGTATAGGACAGCGTGATGGTATTGACCTGCTTAGGAATATCAATATCCACGATAAAACTTAAACCTAACTCTGCACTTTCTCCCGCCGCTAAAGGCTGTTGGTTAAAACAAAAACATTCCGTTTTGTGAAAATAGTTGGCCGCTTTATACGGAACCAAACTGGGTATTGCCTGTGCCACCATGGAACGTGATGTGGTATTACGCGCAAAATAATGAATCACCTTCGATTCACCCGGATGAACTTGAACGGTCTTTTCTACTGGCCGAAACTCCCAGGGCATATTCTCATTATTACTGGCTACAAATTGGATTTTTATCGTCCTAGAGGTATCAATGCCTAGCGTATTAACATCGCCTGTAAACTGTCCCTGTGTTTTACCATTCAAGCCCGTAATATCACAAAACAAGTCATACATTGGAGGCATAACAAACACAGCAAAGGCAAACATGCCCACTACTACCACACCTAACTTGACACAAAGCCTTGTTGTCGCACTTTTAAAAAATGACATCACGACTCCAGATAAACGACACGATGGACGCTGCCGCTTACCTTTTTATTTATTTAACGTCTGGCGGTACAGAGAAGGTGTGATAAGGCGCAGGAGATGCTACCGTCCACTCTAAACCTTCTGGATTTTCCCACACTTCATCGGTTGCTTTTTTGCCGCCCTTAATCGTAGAGATAACGTTATACAACAATAGAATTTGCGCTGCGCCAAAGAGGAAGGCACCTACACTAGATATCTGGTTAAAATCCGCAAAGAACTGATTGTAATCAGGAACCCGGCGTTGCATACCCGCCAAGCCAACAAAATGCATGGGGAAGAATGTTAAATTCAGGCCAATAAATGCCATCCAGAACTGGAGCTTGCCCATAGTCTCGTTGTACATATTCCCACACCACTTAGGCAACCAATAATACACGCCAGCGGTAATAGAAAAGATCGCCCCAGGAACCAAAACATAATGGAAGTGAGCCACCACGAAATAGGTATCATGATACTGAAAGTCTGCGGGAGCAATTGCCAACATCAAGCCTGAGAAACCGCCGATCGTAAATAGGATGACGAACGCAACTGAGAACAACATTGGCGTTTCAAAAGTCATGGAACCACGGAACATGGTGGTTACCCAGTTAAAGACTTTTACCCCTGTTGGAACTGCGATCAACATCGTGGCATACATAAAGAACAGTTCACCGGCCAGCGGCATGCCCACCGTGAACATGTGGTGTGCCCAAACAATAAAGCTTAAAAAAGCAATGGATGCCGTTGCGTAAACCATGGACGAGTAGCCGAACAAAGGCTTACGTGCAAAGGTTGGAATAATGGCACTAACGATACCAAAGGCAGGCAAAATCATAATGTAGACTTCGGGATGCCCAAAGAACCAAAACACATGCTGGAATAAAACGGGATCGCCACCCCCAGCGGCATCGAAAAAGCTCGTGCCAAAATGAATGTCCATGAGCATCATAGTAACAACGCCAGCCAAGACAGGCATTACCGCGATAAGTAAGTAAGCGGTAATTAACCAGGTCCAAACAAACAGCGGCATTTTCATTAAAGTCATGCCTGGCGCACGCATATTGAGAATAGTCGCAATGATGTTAATGGAACCCATAATCGAGCTGGCACCCATGATGTGAACAGCAAAGATAAAGAAGGTCACACTAGGTGGTGCATAGGTGGTGGATAATGGAGCATAGAAGGTCCAGCCAAAATTAGGACCGCCACCCTCCATCAGTAAAGTAGAGGCCAACATGGCAAAAGCAAAAGGAAGAATCCAAAAGCTCCAGTTATTCATACGTGGCAGCGCCATATCGGGCGCGCCTATCATCATCGGGATCATCCAGTTAGCCAGCCCCACAAAGGCCGGCATAACGGCACCAAAGACCATGACTAAACCGTGCATGGTGGTCATTTGGTTAAAAAAAGCAGGCTCTACAATTTGCAGGCCAGGCTCAAATAACTCCGCCCTAATAACCAGTGCAAACACACCGCCGAGTAAAAACATGCTGAAGCTAAACCAAAGATACATTGAACCAATATCTTTGTGGTTGGTGGTGTATAACCACCGAGTAAAACCTTTAGCAGGACCGTGGGCCATAATGATTCTCCTAGCTTAGTTGCCTTGCTTGTATTTGAGTATTTGAAGTGGTTGCACAGAATCGCCTTTATTGTTGCCAAAGGCATTACGTTGGTAAGTGATTACTGCCGCTGTATCTACTTCAGATAAAGTGTCTTTAAAGGCTGCCATGGCAGCATTATTACGGCTACCGTTAATAACGATATCCAAATGAGGAGTCAAGTCACCCAGCGCGATGGGGCTGTTGGCAATCGGCTTACCTACACCGCCCTCACCATTAGAACCATGGCAAGCTACACAAACTTTGTTGTAAACCTGTTCACCCTGAGCCATTAGCTCATCAAAGGTGAACGTCTTTTCAGCCATTTCTCGTAACTTTTTGGTCTGCTTTTGTTGATCCTCTATCCACAGATCGTATTCTTCTTGTCCAACGGCTTTAACAACAATGGGCATAAACCCATGGTCTTTACCACAGAGCTCGGCACAAACACCTCGATAAACACCGGGCTCTTCGATATATGTCCACGACTCGTTGATGTAGCCAGGAACGGCATCACGCTTAACCGCCAAATCAGGTACCCACCACGAGTGAATAACATCATTGGCGGTCACTAGAAAGCGAACTTTCTTTTTAACGGGAATCACCACTGGATTATCGACTTCCACCAGGTAGTTATCGCCCTTAGGTGCTTTGTTATAAATTTGCTCTTGAGGCGTCGACAAACGGCTGAAGAAGCTAACGTCTTTGTCGACATATTCGTAGCCCCAATACCATTGATACCCAGTGACAACCACATCAACTTCTGACTCAGAGGTATCGTATAAATTACGCAACGTATTGGTAGCCGGCCACGCCATAACAATGAGAATGATAAATGGGATAACGGTCCACACTATTTCTAACAGTGTGCTTTCGTGGAAATTAGCCGCTTTATAATCATTTGACTTACGGTGAACGATCATGGAGTAAAACATCACACCGAATACTACAACACCGATCGCAACACACCACCAAAAGATCTCCATGTGCAAGCCATAGACATCTTTACTGACTGGAGTGACACCTTCAGGCATATTGATAGCTGAGCGAACAGTATCCTCCGCAACTACGTAATGGCTCGCCATTAGCAGCACAGGACTGAGCGACCAGGTCATAAGCCGGTTTACTTTGTTTAACATTGCCCAAATGTCTCCGTAATAATTATTGTTAATGCTCGGACTGAACTATATCCATCGCCTTTCAACTTCTGGGGGTGTTGGCTGCGCGCGACCGCCAAGAATGGCGGTCGTACCCAGAATTTAAAATCCAATGGGTATATCAATTAATTGAATCCACGATGACGGCTCGCATAGATGAAATAGCAAACACCTAGCGTTAATCCGGCACCACGATCCAAACAATTTATTCAAAACTATTGAGGTTTAGCTGACCCATGTTACTTCTTAGAATATCTTTTTATGGGTGAGCGTAACGACATCGACTAAGGCCAGTGCGTCCTTTAAGTCATGCTTTTTAACGGGCATGCGTTTATCGTTTTAATCCGCAGATTAATCTTGTTGTTCTTGCGAATAGAATTTTACTGCAAACTGCTGAAGTCCAGGGGGGCCTACCAACAACTGCTTTTGGGTGTCGTAACCTCAGGTGCATAGGGGGCCACAGACGAGAAAAAATGTCAATCCTTTCCCTATGGAATTGTGTCATTTTTAGCGATTAGAAGTATTTGGATGAATCATTAGCGATCGAATTGTTCAAATTACAAACAACTATTTTATTTAAGGACGGCTCTAAAAATTAGAATTTTTCGTAAAAACAAGGAAGCTCTGCGCGCAGAACCGATGTTTATATTAAATAAGTGAGGATTTGAGCACAGCGCTGACACCGCTATTGCGAAAAAAGACAATTTTTAGAGCCGCCCTAGTTAAATTATTCATCAAAGTGACACTATTTGGACTATGCTTTATTGATAGAGCGTTATCGTGAAGATAGGTGCCATTTTAAAATCTGCTTAATTGACATTGTTGTTATGGATCCGACCCTCAGTGTATTGAAAAAAAATATCTCTGCCGCCCAAAAGGAGGAACGGCAAGAGCATACTATGCCTGTTTACATCCAGGAAAATTTGAACTCGCTTCACAGCGCCATTGCCATTAGTTCCTCTTCTCCTGTACAAGCACTCACATGCTTTGTCGAAGATTATGTTGCTGCTGTACCTGAACATACTAAAGCGCTGGAGGCACTCGCCAACGAAATACAATTGCAAAGCTATGTAAAGCCTTTTCTTGATTTGGCCTGCACTTACTTTATCAATCCACCGGACATCATCACATCTTTTAAAGGCTTACGAGGACTTTTACATAAAGCCTATCTAGCGCATCGACTAATGGAAGAAATTAACGACCAAGTAATGAACCTCAGCGGAGGAGTGGCACTCGCCCCAATGGATATGAGCATGGCTAATATTATTAGCCATGAGCTGATTGGCGATGAACTAGCTAACCAACTAGATCATTTAGTCTTGCTAACAGTAGAAACAACGGATGTTGATAAAACCATTTTTGAACAGGAGACGGTAAAACGTTGTTTGGAAAAAAGACGCTTAAACGGTTGGCAACAAGTCAATGAAAACTGGCCGTGCTTTGCCAAAGACTGCGCTGTTCATCTACATATTAGCCCTTAAAAGCACCTCTTAGATCAATTTTGCTTTTTACTCTTGGGATTAGGGTCAAGCGTTAATACCTGAATTTCTGCTTTTTTGACTTCTTCTGGCGTATTAACACGGGTTTCTAATTCTCGGGGTTGTGGTTTGAAGTTCATAACATCTTCAAAACCACAACTCACACACTCTCTCTTATCCTTACCATCTTCTTGATACATCACGATTTTATCCATTGCCGAACAGCGCGGACAAACTGCACCGGCAATAAATCGCTTTTTGATATTAGTACCCATTACTTCTCTCTCAACTCTTTTTTCAATTTTATATTGCTACCTAGACACTTAAAAAGGATACCGTGTCATCCCCGCGCAGGCGCGGGAATGATGGCAAAGCCCATAAATATTCAAACCTTACTTCGGTGCATTCTTTCAAAGTAACTTGTTAGTAACTAACGCGATGTGGGGTCACAAAATAAACCCCCAAAGACAATAGTAAACTAATCAGGGCAACCATCATTAAGGTTCGCCAAATATTATGTCCTTCTTCTACAATCTCAAAATTCTCTACATAAATAGTTTCACAGGCTCCATTACCCGTATCCGTTCTTACAATGCTGGTGCCTCTCTTGCCTCCACCTTTCTCACCATATTCCGATAAATATCCAGATACTCGAATTTGATCGCCAATTTTTACGTCTTTAATTTTATCGCGAATATAATCATTGTCTGAAATCAAATGATTATTTGAAATCTGATATTGATTAAAGCTATTCCACGCTTCATTGCTGCGTGTTCTAAAATTACAAGTAAATTGGCCATTCCAAAAATCAAACTGATTCAAATAAATGCTCTGCGCTGTTTTCCCCCAAATAACACAGACGTCCGCCATATTTAAATGATCATTCCATAACTTATGCAACATACTACCGCCATCATGATGACGGTAGGACACAACTAAACCGTAGAGTTCGTATTTATATTTTGGATCAACAACATAATTAACACCTTTATAATTCACAGAAAAAGGCGATTTTTTTACGGCTTCTTGCCTAGGTTCATTCGCTAATTCAGTTTGCAGAATTATTTCTTCTGGAAAAGTATTGCGCTTAAAAAAAGAGACAAGCAACAAAACAGCACTAATCAAAATAACTAAATTGACCCGTTTACCCATTGTCATTTGCCTCTTATTAAATTAAATAGGGTTGCTTTTATTTAATACCACTATGCCTCAATAGCGCTTCCGTATTAGGTTCTCGGCCTCTAAACTCTTTAAACAAAGCCATCGGTTCTTGCGAACCGCCATTGGCTAGAATCGTTGTTAAAAATTTCTCACCCGTCGCTTTGTCGAAAATACCATTTTCTTCAAACAAAGAGAACGCATCTGCCGATAAAACCTCAGCCCATTTATAACTGTAATAACCCGCGGCATAACCTCCCGCAAAAATATGGGTAAAACTATTTTGGAAACGGTTAAACGATGGCGTTTGAAGAACAGCAACTTTTTCTCGTACGCTATCCAATACCGCTTGCACCGGTATAGGTGCAGCGGGATTATATTCTGCATGCAATAATATATCGAAAAGTGAAAATTCTAATTGCCTAAGCATTTGCATACCCGATTGAAAATTTTTCGCGGCCAACATTTTTTCTAACATATCATCTGGTAGAGCTTCTCCTGTTTTATAGTGGCCCGAAATCATGGGTATGACTTCTTTTTCCCAACACCAATTTTCTAAAAACTGACTGGGCAATTCGACAGCATCCCATGCCACCCCACTAATGCCACTAATGGCAGCCTCGGTCATTTGGGTTAGCATATGGTGTAAACCATGGCCAAATTCATGAAATAAAGTCGTTACTTCCTGATGGGTAAGTAGTGATGGCGTATCGCCAACAGGGGGCGTAAAATTACAAGTTAAATAGGCAACCGGAAGCTGTAATTTACCTTCACTAATACGGCGTATACGGCAATCGGCCATCCAGGCACCACCTCGTTTTTTATCGCGAGCATAGATATCCAAATAAAAATAAGCGATGATCTCACCCTGTTTTTTGATAGAAAAAAATCTAACATCTTCGTGATAAAGTTCTGTGTTATCAGCAGATGCTATTTCAATATCAAACAACTGGTTGACCACGTTGAACATACCCTGCATCACTTTCTCTGCCGGAAAATAAGGCCGCAACGCTTCCTGGGCAATCGCGTAATCGCGTTGTCTTAACTTCTCACTGAAATAAGCAATATCCCAAGCTTCCAGCTTATCAATAGCGAACTCTGTTTTTGCAAATAGTGTTAAATCTGCTAAATCTTTCTCTGCAATAGGTCGCGACTTTTCTGCCAACTCATACAAAAAATCAATGACCTGCTGTGGTGATTCTGCCATCTTAGTGGCTAACGATAGCTCGGCATAATTTTTAAAGCCCAATAAAGTGGCTAACTCATGTCTCAATGCCAATGTTTCATCTATTAGTGGGCTATTGTCTAAATTACCTTGCGTTGCCCTAGTAGCAAAGGCAGTGTATACCTCCTCGCGTAATGTACGATCGTCCGCGTAGGTCATTACCGCAATGTACGAGGGCGCATCTAAGGTAATCATATAACCTTGCCCTCCCTTTTGCTGAGCCGTTTGTTCAGCCGCAGCCAGTGCGCTATCCGGTAAGCCAGCTAATGATTCAGTGGTATCAAATTGTTTATTCCACGCTTGAGTTGAATCGAGAACATGGTTAGCAAACTCAGTTGCTAAACTGGAAAGACGTTGTTGTATTTCTGCGTAACGTTGTTTTTTTTCTTCGGGCAAAGCGATCCCTGCTAAACGAAAATCACGCAAAGCATCTTTAATCACTTTTTGCTGTGGCAAGGTCAGTAGCTTAAAGTCTTCGCCAGACGCCAAGGCATCATACGCTCGGTACAAGGGCTCATATTGGTCAATAGCCGTACTAAATTCCGTTAACAGTTGTTCGCATTCCCCATAGACTGATCGAAGCTCATCACTATTTTTAACACCATTTAAATGGCTAACAGGCGACCATGTTTGATTCAGGCGGTCAGATACCTCTTCAAGCGGTGCGACTAAATTCTCCCAGGTTGGACTTGCTCCCTGCTCTATCGACGAGAGCCGTTGTTTAAGCGTAGACCAAACCTGTTCTATACGAGCTTGTATCGCTGGCTTGATATCTTCGATTTGAATGGCGTTAAAAGGAGGTAAGGTGTGTTGTTCGAGCAGAGGGTTGTTCATAGCTTTCTTTTCAATTAAGGTGCGAGGATAATGTTGGAATTCTAATTTTCATCTAGAACGTTATAGATAATTCAAAAACAGCAAAGAATCACAGTATAGCAGTGGAGCCTATCCTATGTCAGATGCAAGACCTTCAGCCATTAGGAGCTATCAAGGCATGACCCCCAAACTAGGCAATAAGGTCTTTGTTGATCCCTCTGCTGTAGTCATTGGCGATGTTGAACTAGGCGACGATAGCTCCGTGTGGCCCTGTGCCGTTATTCGTGGCGATATGCATCGTATTCGTATTGGTGCTCGCACGAGTGTTCAGGATGGTTCGGTTTTACATATTACCCATGCGGGAAAATTTACACCGGAAGGTTGGCCGCTGATTATCGGCAATGATGTCACCATCGGACACTCGGTTAATTTACATGGCTGCACAATCGGTAATCGCGTACTGATAGGTATTGGTTCAACCATTTTAGATGGTGCGGTTGTTGAAGATGATGTCGTTATCGGCGCGGGAACACTGGTTCCTCCCGGAAAGGTATTAAAAAGCGGTTATATGTATATGGGAAGTCCTTTTAAAGAAATACGACTACTCAAAGAAGCGGAGAAAGATTTTTTTCTTTATTCTTCAAAAAATTATGTAGATTTAAAAAATACCTTTATCGAAGAGCTAACAAGCTAAACCACCGACACAGTCATGATACTTTTTAAGAATTAGCAACATTTGAATTCATTCTAATACCCATTCACCGCTAATGAATGACTCTACTATCTCGTTCTCCCGTTAGTAAGCATGTCTTCTAAACCATGATTTACCAAAAATAAGGACATATAAATCTATGGCCAAAGCAAGTCCTAAAAATACTAACCTCCCCAATATTCTCTTCCCCAATCAGACTGGCGTTATTCCAGCGCTGACTCATGCGGATGGCACCTGCACGCCAGCAATGAAATCCAACGAACCCGTTTTTTATTATCCAGAGGGAGTGGAACCGTGGGACCCTGATGCAGAGGTAGAGGATGACGCTCTCGATGAAGAGATTCCAGAGCCACTCAAACTGACGGAAGGCTTTTTTATTCCCCACGGGCTAGACAATATTGAGCTAGATAAAGAGTTTATCGGTTCAACGCTCGATACCAGCTTAGGCCTGAATATAGCCTCTATCGACGATATACCCCTGTCAGATGAGCTATTTCCCCCTATTCTCGATGCTGCCCCCATCACCCTGTCCGGCCTCCTCGACAACTTTGCCCTCTACTACCCCGAGCGTGCGCAGCTACTGGCAAGCTTGGTAGAAACAAACGGCTTTACCATTGATTGGATAGAAAACCCGATAGAAGAAGAGCAACGCATCAAAGCGGAATTACAAGCACTTGATATGGAGCTTGATCAACAAGAACGCCAGCAAGCAGAAAGTTACGACAAAGAACGTAAACGTGAATTAAAAGAATTACGAGAGCGTATTAACTACCTCGAAGCAAAGCGAATACATCATAGCTCACTGCAACTTATTGATGAACTAGAGCGAACCCAGCGTGAATACTATAAAAAGAGACAAGAACTAGAAACCGCGTTTATGGGCGATATAGAACAGCTAGAACAAGCACAGCGCCCACAACGAGACAAACTTAACTCTCGACTCGATAACATTCGTCACTGGAACATCACCGATAAAACCATCACCCTCAGCTCACGCATCAACAAAAATATTGATAACCTTAACTGGTTCTTTGGCATCGACGATCCAGATCTAGTTAGCTACTCACCAACCAATAAAGAAGGTGCGAAATGGCTCAATGCCGTGATGGGCGACTGGATGGTTCGCAATGATATGCAGGGTGCAACAAGCGACGAAGAATTTACCGATAGCTTCAGCTCCCGCATCATCTGGGGCAGCTTAAATCTGGTCTTTGGCAGCATTGAAGTCGTGAGTGGTATTTGTTTGGTTCCAACAGGTTCAGTCACCTACGGTGCCGGCACTGTCGCCGGTGTTGCTCTTACCGTAGCCGGGCTGGATGCCTTCACACAGGGTATCGACATGCTCTCGACACCAGAACAAAGTGAGCATACCACCGGCTGGTTGGGTGATAGTGTCAAAGCCATGGCAACTCAATTTGGCTACATTACAGAGGACGACCACGCCAGCTTCGATAAATACTGGAGTTTTGCCATCCTTGGCCTCAGTTTAGGTGGCTCAGGGATTGTCGCCGTCTTGCCTAAAGCCGCAAGGGAAATTGCGTTTACCACAGGGCGTTCTGCATTTCATACCGTACTTAAAAATCAAATAATGGTTAATGCCAAAACGGCTATCACGGGTGTTAAAAATGCTAAGTTCGGCAAGTTCACCGTTAGCTTCGCCACCCTCCCCTCGGCGCGCACCATCTTCAATATCACCGGCATCGGCCGCTTCGTTGCTCCCGTATGGGAAAGCGTCACCAGATTGCGTCTGCGTTTTATTGCCGATGATTTTATCGAAGTGAGAGAACGCGCTCGTAAACTAGGGCGTGGCGATGCCGGTTTAGTCTCCATACGCGGTGGCATTAAAACCCAGGCAGATGCACAGCGCTTAGTGGAAGAAGCTGCTAAACGGATGGATGTTAGCGCCAAACGTTTAAGCAAGCTAGTGTCGAAAATTGTTATAAGAACAAAACCTACTCGGGATGGAAGGCCTATTACCAGCTCATTTAACCCAAGAACAAAGGTAATAGCCATCCGAAAAGATATTGGCTCTCCTTTAGACAACAATGCATTTTTTACAGAATATAATGAGTTTCGAGCGATAACAGAAGCCATGCACGAGGTGGGACATGCCTTGGAATTTGAGCGACAGATAAAGGCCGGAAAAACATTGGAGGAGATTGTAGATAATATGGGTGATGTTATTAAATATAACCAAGAGGAAGTGCTTGTTGAAACGGCAGCACAAAACTATATGCGACGTATCGCAGAATCTCGCATTGCCCAAGAACGTCGCTATGGAAATGCCGATAAAGCCGATGAGTTTGAAGCCATGCTGAATCAAGCGATAAAAGAATCAAATGAATATATAGCAAAATCAACTAAACAACTGGGACAAAAGTAATGAATGATTTAGCGCTTAAAAAATACGAAAGTCAGGTTGACTATATGCAATACCAAGAAGAAAAAGCCAAGGTATTACGCGAAAAGCTTTTTGAAGAAATGGGAAGGACAGAAGGTTTATTTCACATAAATGACCTTGAATTTAGCGACGATGAAGAATCACAAAAAGAGTGGTGTAAATACAGCTCTCGTGCCAGAGAACTTTGGGGAGCAGGCGGTTTTGAATTAGCAAAAGCGATCGTTGAATGCCTTGAACAAAATCAACATAATCCTGATCGCTATACAAAAACTTATCCCCTAGCTTGGAACATTTATTATTATGAGGATGGTCAATACTTACCTGAACCTATGACACGAGTTATGACCTATCAACAGATGCTCACTGAATTAACCGACATTGCCTTCGAGGATTTTGGTGAGGACTTAGAAAAATGGCAAGAGTGGATAGCCTTTCGTAAAGAACATGGCTTTTTTCGTGGACGTTAACTCGACCGTAATAAAATACTGTTTATCGATAGATGACAGCGAAATTGGTTGATATCGCTTCAATAACTATTATTGGACTAAGTAGATTTTTATCTCCCCTCTCTGAAATAAAATATAGGTTGGGGAGATAAGAATTATCAATAATTACAAGTTAAACCCTTAATACAATCCGCGACCACGAACTAGTTTGTCGCCTTGAAAAACTAATGACCGCTGTACAAATTTACTACTCCAATAAGTCCACGTATTAGCTTTTGTTGATGAAGTTTTATGGCGAGGTGGATAGCCGCGAGTCATTATAACTTGCTCTTTCGTCATGCCCAGGCGCATATTGCCGGCTTGCATATCATTTTGTAGTTCTGAAGAAATACCTTTTAAGGATATTTTTTTGGGTGCGAGTAATTCTGATGCGATATCTTCGATACTGCGTTGCGTATGTTTTTGCACATTGAGAATGGTTACTTCTACACCATCCATATCGAGTACCATTTTTTTACCGCCAAGCGACACTAATGTCACTTTAGTATTGAAAGGAACTAATTCACCACGCCAGTAGTTCGTGGTTACATGACGGCCCTTTTCGAACATAAAGTTGTAACGAGTGTAGTAAGTTTGACCCTCTTTAGGCTCTATTTTTTCTGGCAATATCGCTGCTTGCACCGATAGAGCACTGAGTCCTAATACACTAGTGACAAGTAGAAACTGACTTAAACGAATGAGTGCTTTAGTTAACATCCTTTATTCTCCTGTAGAGTAATGTTGCGTAAGGGCACCTCTAAAAATTAGAATTTTTAGAGGTGCCCGTAAGGTGGTTTTGCGTGAGCGAGAGGATCATATCGATATGACCTTTTCTTGTCTAGGTAGTGTGCCTCATAGAACTAATCTAGAGCTGATACAGTCTCACGGCACTATCGTATGATATGACGAATTAATACAACAGCTAAAACCATTTTGATGGAGGTGGAATGCAGTATTTACATACAATGATTCGGGTTACAAACTTAGAAGCATCGCTAAATTTCTATTGTGAAAAGCTAGGCTTAATAGAAACTCGCCGCTACGACAATGAAAAGGGACGCTTTACCTTAGTATTCTTAGCTGCTCCAGAAGATTTAGAGCGGGCTAAAGAAGATAAGGCTCCGCTAATAGAACTCACCTATAACTGGGATCTAGCCGAATACGCCAGTGGACGTAATTTTGGCCATCTAGCCTATCGAGTGGACGATATTTATGCTTTTTGCCAATCGCTTATGACAAAAGGCGTTATCATCAACCGCCCTCCCCGGGATGGACATATGGCTTTTATCCGCTCTCCAGATAATATCTCGATTGAATTATTACAAAAAGGAGAGGCCCTGGAACCCCAAGAGCCGTGGATATCGATGGAAAATATAGGAACTTGGTAAGAAGTCCGACTGTATTTGATCGCCTAATAATTCAATTGGGATTTAAGCTCGTCTGGTGTTGAAGCACGTTCCAAGGTTTCCCGTATCTTATTAAAGGCCTGCGCAGCCACTTTGGCGCGAGAGGCATAAGTGGTCAGCGCTCCTCCATTCCAACCCGCCATTTTTAAAATCTCCTTTTTAAATGCGGTGCCATTGCGACCACCACCTCCCATCTTAATCAAGGCTTCTTCTATTTGTAGGTGGCTAGGCTTGCCGCCACCAATCTTCATAAAGTCTTCAGGCTCTACAACGTTAAAAGAGTGGCTCACTATTCTCCCCTTCTACTTCTATTAACTTGACTAATTTACATAAGGGCACCTTTAAAAATTGCCTTTTTGTCCATTGGTGGCGTTTGAGCGTGCGCGGTCGCGTTACCAATGAACAAAAATTCTAATTTTTAGAGGTAGCCATAACGACTAAAGTATAGATACTAATTTTTGAACTATTTTTATTTTTTAATATTTTATAGCGAACAAAAATAAAGCAAATAAACACCTTAGTTATAAACCAGAGGCTTTACGGATGGGCTACAAAGACTCAAAACGGGCTTTTGCTACGTTTTTGACAACCTTATCGTAGGGGAAAACTTGACCATTCATCGCAATATAGATACCTGCCGACAATAACTGTACGCTAGCAATAGCAAAACCTAAATTAAAGGGGGCATCGCTATAGCGCATACGCGCAGGTTGCATTGCCCCTACTAAGACAATGGTTTTATCGCCATTGCCCGCATCAGCAATGGCTTTTGCTGTGGCAACCATGCCATCTGTACCATGGGTAATCACTACCTTTTGATCGTGACTTGCAAGAACCTTATTAACAATAGTGGCTCGATCTTCATCGGTAATATCCAAACTATCTTTTTTTAAAATGGACTCGATACGGTAATCAATAGAAATATTGGCTTCTTTAAGTAAGGGCTCTACTTGGGGGTCACCAATGGAAAACTCGCTCTTGGCGTCAAAATAAATCTTATCGAACGTACCACCCGTACAGAAAATAGAAAGCATAGTAAACCTCAATGATTGTTATTTTATGGGTTAATGTGGTACTGGGCGTACCACCGTCGGCGATAACGAGGGTTTCCACGTAAAGCCGCTAGATTTTAATGGGCGACAATAATTTAGTTATGGAAACTAAATTATTGTCAAGTTAATAAAAGCGTATCATAGTTGCTTCAGCCTAGATGATCCTAGGTTTAATTTTGCAGGAGAGTCTACATGAAGACCCGAATAGAACGCGATAGTCTTGGCGAGCTTGCGGTTCCAGAGACCGCTCTCTATGGCGCACAAACACAAAGAGCCTTGGACAATTTTACAATCCAGCCAAGTCCTCTCCCTGAAAGTTTTATTCGTACACTGATCATGGTTAAGAAAATCGCTGCCATTACTAATCAGCAACTCAAATGTATTGATAATAATATTGCAAAATCCATTACACAAGCCTGCGATCAATTACTTAGCGATGCATCATTGATGCAACACTTTCCTGTAAATATTTATCAAACCGGTTCTGGCACGAGCACCAATATGAATGCCAATGAAGTCATTGCTCGCCTTGCCAGCAAGATTTCTAATTTATCCGTTAACGCCAATGATCATGTGAACTATGGTCAAAGTAGTAATGATGTCATTCCAAGTACGATTCACATCAGCGCGACTCTAGCACTGACGGATCACCTATTACCGGCCCTGAAGCACTTTATTAACATCACTCGTCAAAAAGCATTGAGTTTGCGTGGTGAAATCAAAACCGGTCGTACACACTTAATGGATGCCATGCCAGTGAGCATGGAACAAAGTGTTGCCACATGGGCAGAACAAATCGAATTAATTCAACAACATATAGAAGTTTTATTACCTAGCATACAAACCTTAGCGCAGGGCGGGACGGCCGTGGGAACCGGTGTTAATGCCCACCCCCAATTTGCTAACATCTTTAACAAGCAGCTCAATAAATTACTAAAAAAAAGCTTTAAATCCCCGCATTCTTTTTTTACACATATTGGCTCTCAAGATACGGTCGTTGGACTTTCTGGACAACTTAAAACGCTTGCAGTCGCCTTGATCAAAATCAGCAATGACTTGCGTTGGATGAATTCGGGACCGCTAACGGGTCTCAGCGAAATTGAATTAGAGGGGCTACAACCGGGATCATCTATCATGCCTGGAAAAGTGAATCCGGTCATACCAGAAGCCGTTGTGATGGCGGCCACTCAAGCTATCGGCAACGATACCACCATTACCCTTTGCGGACAGTCTGGGAACTTTGAACTTAACGTTATGTTGCCATTGATTGCCACTAAAATACTGGAGTCTATACATTTACTTAGCGACTCAGCTATTAGCTTGGCCGATAAAGCAATCGCAAGCTTTACCGTGAATAGAGAAAAACTTCGCTCAGATTTACAACGCAATCCTATTTTAGTGACGGTATTAAACCCTATTATTGGTTATGAGTTAGCGGCCACTATTGCAAAACAAGCCTACCAGCAAAAGCGACCCATTATTGATATTGCATTAGAAAATACAGAACTTTCTCGAGAGGCGCTGGAGGAATTACTAGATCCAGCAAAACTGGTCGGGTCCAAGATGTGAATAAAGGGCAACGCTAAAGACTATCTATGACATTGTCTTCAATTGCTGCTCAGTCCACTCCTGAATTGCTTGCATAGCAGCCTTGGTATTTTGCTCACTCAAATCGATTGGGTCACCAACGACTACGCTCACTTTGCCAGGTATTTTGATAAATTTTTTATTCAACCAAAAGCATCCGCAATTATGAGCAATAGGCACAATGGGAACATTTGCCTGTTTGGCTACGTCCGCTGCACTACGCATGTAGTTGCCAATTTCACCTGGTGGCATGCGGGTACCTTCGGGAAAAATTAAAATATTTTTTCCCGACTGTAAACGCGCTAAACCTAGCGTTTTAATTTGTTTAATTGCTTGGGTGGGGTGATTGCGGTCAATGCCAATAGGTTGTGTGAGCTTTAAACCCCAACCAAAGAAAGGAATATATAATAATTGTTTTTTAAGCACCGCAGAAATTGGCCGACAATGCCACTGCAAAAATAAGGTTTCCAGGGGGCTTTGGTGATTGGCAACGACTACACAAGGTCGCGGTAGAGCATTTATATTTCCCGATATATTAAAGTGTATACCGCAACACAAACTCAATAGTTTTAGCGCGATAGGATTCCAGTAAACGACGATAATTTCCGCCCAACGTCTAGGAATTAAAAATAAAGGCAGACACAAAATACCAAAACTAATCGTTAAAATGGCATATACACTATAAAACAAAAAAGATCGTAATTTCAGCATTGTGTTTCTTCAGTGATGAGTTGTTGAACTCTCTGGGCAAGTGTTGTGGCGGCACTACATTCAAAACCTCTGCAATGCTTGGCTTGCGATAATATTTTTTCTTCAGCACTGCAATAGAAAAAAAGCGCATCGCTGGTATTACAATCGAATTCCATCTCAATCACATCCAACAGACCCGTATCGGGTGGACGACAATGACAACGCTCTTGTTCGTCATGTGGGCAATAAAAAATGGCTTCTATTACACCACCGGCAGATTCAACGCGCGTGGAAATTTCGCTGTGAATCGCTTCTAACTCATCAAGGTCCAATAGACCACGGCTAATGCCCGGTTGATGGGTAATCACAATAATGGTATAGCCCATCGACGATAATTGCGCGATGGCATTAATGCTACCGTCAATTTCTTCAAGCTGCGTGCGGTGATTAACACCGCCATTGCGAGTATGATTAATAACGCCATCGCGACCTAATAGTGCGAGTTTCATTATTTTGTTGCAGCCAAATAAGAAATATCAGCAACCTCAAAAAATAATGCTCGCAGTTTTTGTAATAAAGCAAGGCGATTATTTTTTAATTTTTCATCTTCTGCCATCACCATTACGTGATCAAAAAAATTATCGACCACGATTCTTAATGAAGCTAAAGAGCTTAGGGCTTCTTGATAATTGCGCTGATCGAATAATGGCTGTACTTGTATTTGCTTTTCACTAATCGCCTTGGCAAGCGCTTGCTCTGCATCTTCTTGTAATAAAGAAGTATCCACACTATCGGCAATACTATCGCCTGCTTTAGATAAAATATTGGCCACGCGCTTATTAGCAGCGGCCAAGGCATCGGCTTCTGATAACTGGCGAAAATGATTCACCGCTTTAACGCGCTCATCGATATCCAGAGGGTGCGATAAGGACTTAACACTTACGGACTGGAAGACAGCAACGGGTATGCCTTGCTCTTCATACCAAGCGCGAAAACGATCAAGCATGTAATTCAATACTTGATCGATAACCGCTTCACCTTGTGGCAAATCGGAATATTGTTGATAAGCCGCCGTAAGTAGCTCACGTAAATCTAAATCGTAACGGCCTTCGACCAAAATACGTAAGACCGCAACACTGGCTCGCCTTAAGGCAAAGGGATCTTTAGAGCCGGTTGGCTGTTCGCCTATGCCAAAAATACCCACTAAAGTATCCAGGCGATCCGCTAACGCAATAACCGCACCGATGGTGGTTGCCGGTAATTGATCTCGCGCAAAACGTGGCATGTAGTGCTCGTTCATGGCCATTGCCAATTCTGCAGGTTCGCCATCATGCTCTGCATAATAGTAACCAGCAATACCCTGCATATCGGCAAATTCGAGCACCATTTCGCTAACCAGATCCGACTTACATAACTCGCCAGCGCGAGCCGCAAGCGCGCTATCAACTTTTAAATTTTCGCTAATAATTTTTGCCAGCTTGGCAATACGTGTCGTTTTATCGTAAACACTTCCCAGCTTTGCCTGAAAGACAATGGGCTTTAATGCTTCACGTTTTACCTCAAGGCTGGTTTTTTTATCGGTTTCAAAAAAGAAGGCTGCATCAGCCAAGCGCGGACGAATTACACGCTCATTGCCTTCGATAACTTGCTGCGCATCGGTACTTTCTATATTAGCAACCGTAATAAAGTAAGGCATAAGACGCTGATCAGCACCCACCACATGGAAATATTTTTGATGCTCCTTCATCGAGGAAATTAAAGCTTCTGCGGGCACCTTAAGAAAGCGCTCGTCAAAACGCCCCGCCAAAGCAACCGGCCACTCGACTAGCGCACAAACCTCATCTAGCAGTGCATCATCAATCACTGCTTGCCCGCCACAATCTTGCGCAGCCGCTTCGACTTGCTGACGAATCAAATTTTTACGCTCTGCTACATCAGCAATGACATAAGCTATTGTTTTAAGCTTCTCGGCATAATCCGCTGCCGATTGTAGATCGAGCGGCTGGTTATAGTGAAAACGATGGCCACGTGTCGCTCTATTGGCCTGATGCCCCATAACGCTAGCATCCACAATTTCATCGCCAAACAGCATCACTAACCATTGCACCGGTCGCACAAATTCATGGCGATTCGCCCCCCAGCGCATGCGTTTGGGAATCGGCAAATTGGCTAGCGATTGCTGCACAAGGTTTTCTAATAAACCAACGGTTGGTTCGCCACCCGATTGGGTATGAAAAACCAGTTTATCGATCTTGCCATCATTTTCCTGGCTCAGTGTACTCACATCGGTTCCATTTTTAGCCGCAAAGGCTTCTGCTGCTTTTGTCGGCTGTCCTTGATCACCAAAGGCTATTTTGACCGGTGGCCCCCAAATAGCGACATCTTCAACGGGCGTTGCTTCATCCAAGTCTCGAACCAATACCGCTAGGCGACGAGGGGTGGCAAAAGGCTGGACAGCGGTAAAAGCTAAACTGAGCGCCTGCAATTGTTCCACGATATTTTGGGTAAAAGCGGCAGATAAACTGAGTAGCGCTTTAGGCGGTAGTTCTTCTGTACCGAGTTCAACAAGAAAATCCTGACTCATGCGGCATCTCCTTTTTCACTTTCGTCATCCGTATCCAACATACTCCGACGCAAGTCCTCAGGCGCGAGAGGAAAGCCCAGCGTTTTGCGCGCATCAAAATACGCTTGAGCCACTGCGCGAGATAAAGTGCGCACTCGCAAAATAAAGCGCTGCCGCTCCGTTACCGAAATAGCGTGACGCGCATCGAGTAAATTAAAAGCATGGGAAGCTTTCATGACTTGCTCATAGGCCGGCAAAGGCAAACCGGCACCAATTAAGCGTTGACTTTCACGCTCATAAACATCAAAGCTATGAAATAAAAATTCGATATCCGCTTGTTCAAAGTTGTAATGAGACATTTCCACTTCATTTTGATGGAAAACATCTCCATAACTGACTTTATTGCCTGCCGGGTCGAGGGTCCAGGTTAAATCGTAAATAGAGTCAACGCCCTGTAAATACATGGCGATGCGCTCAAGGCCATAGGTAATTTCCCCTGTGACTGGAAAGCACTCTAAGCCGCCTACTTGCTGGAAATAAGTAAACTGAGTGACTTCCATCCCATTGAGCCAGACCTCCCAACCTAAGCCCCAGGCGCCTAGAGTCGGCGACTCCCAATTATCTTCGACAAAGCGAATATCGTGTACATTGGTATCAATGCCGAGCTCTCTTAAAGAGGCTAAATACAAGTCTTGAATATTGTCGGGGGATGGCTTCAGTACCACTTGAAACTGATAGTAATGCTGCAATCGATTGGGATTTTCACCATAGCGACCATCCGTAGGACGGCGGCAGGGCTGAACATAAGCGCTATTCCAACTCTCTGGACCCACAGCCCGTAAGAAAGTGGCTGGGTGAAAAGTACCCGCGCCCACTTCCATATCCAGGGGTTGCAAGATCACACAACCTTGCTTGGCCCAGTATTGTTGCAAGGCTAAAATTAAACCCTGAAAAGTATCGATAGTTGTTGACACGCCCGCCTCCGGAAAAAAATCAACGCGGATTATAACGGGGTCGGACTAGGAATGGTATGTGTAAGGGAAAGCACACGCAAGTAAGGTGTCTCATATATCAAAAAATACTGCTATTAAGCATAAGCTAGACTTACCATACCGATTTATCGAAAGTTTCAACAGAGCGCCTGTAAGATGCAGACCCTATTTCTGGATTCAGAATAATTAAAAAGCCTGGCGGATAGAGGTCATCCTCTGAACGAGGAATGTCAGGCGCTTCAATATAATAAACCACCACGGACCACCTACCTTTTGAGACAAATAGATAAGGCTTAGTTTAACAACAACCCATGGCCTTTCCCTTTCCTTTATATATTCAACTTGAGATATATTTCCAACCCGTAATTCGATTGAGGGTGTTCCATCAGAATGCACATAAATGGGAACAAAAGCACCGTTACTAATATGCCTTTCAATATCTGCATTATCTAATATTTCTTTTTCCCAATCGTCATAATCACAAATATGAGAAAAACTTGTTGAGTCCCACAATGCATGCATCCCTGAGTCAGTGGGTAGCGCCGCAATTAAATGTGATGGTACGAGATAACTGTAAAATCGTTTTTTAGTTATTGTCATCACCGTCACTTGTTAGGCGTTCTTCATAATTTCTTCAATGATTGCGATTGCATTCCCAATCCCATCTTCTTGGCGGATTTTTTCACCTAAGTCTTCAGCATTTTGTCTGATAATTGGATTGGAAATCACATCTTTGATGGCTGTCGATAGTTTCCTGACCGTCAATTTTTTTTGAGGGATGGGATTACTGCCCACCCCGAGAGAGTGAACACATTGCCCCCAAAATGGTTGATCTCCAAAGAACGGTACGACCACGGACGGTATACCTGCCCGCAAGCTAGCAGCGGTAGTGCCGGCACCGCCATGGTGCACAATGGCGGCCATGCGCGGGAACAACCATTCATGGGGGGCTTGATCAATTTGCAGAATTGTTTCAGGTAAGGCAGCCGTTTTCAGCCCGCCCCATCCTGTTGCTACAATGCCCCGTACGTCTGCTTCTTTAAGCGCCTCAACCACTATATTGGCTAAACGCTCCGGGTTACGGCCAACCATAGAGCCGAATCCTACGTACACCGGCGGCGGCCCTGCCTTCAGGAAGGTTTCAAGCTCAGGGGGTGGGCAGTAGTCGTTTGCTTGGTCAATAAACCAATATCCGGTTGTACTCGCTGTCTCTGGCCAGTCTGATGGCTGAGGAACAACGTGTTTACTGAACCCATGCAGAACCGGAATGTCTCTTCCATCCGACAGATGTAAGAGATCAAAATGTTTTTGCGGTGGCAAACCTTTTGCCGCACGCCAAGCTTTGATATGTTTTGCTACTGAAACTCCCGTGAGTTTGTTTACAAAGTGATATGTCATACGATTATACCACTCTCCAAGTTTCAGATTTGGAAACCCTATATTCGGATGCTCAGCAGTTGGTACCATCATTGGGATGAGCAACGCCATGATGACCGGTACATTGAGCTTTTCCGCAAACTGTGGACCACCATATGCTTTTGGGTGGAAGATAATCAGGTCGGGATTAGATTGTTTTGCAGCCTCCCAACTTTCCTGGAGCATAGATTTCTGCATGGGTGCGACTTGTTTCATCATGCTAAGTGTCCGCCTGATGACATCAAACAGGTTGCTTGTGTTTTCAATCAAGTCGCGCCCCTGATCAGTATCTAAGAGCGATAGCAAGTCATCGTTCATATATCCGTAATCAAGTCCATGACCTCTGACAAAACCACAAAATCGTTCACTTGTGGCAAGAGTGACCTTATGCCCGGCATCCTGCAGCCCTTTACCGAGAGCTACATACGGTTGGACATCACCACGTGATCCGTAAGTTGCAATAAATATATTCATAGCAGCGACCTAACGCTACGCTCACCGGTTTATCCGGTGCTGCGCTTTATTAGCAAAATTTTTACTTATGCCCATTAAACCATCCCAGAAGTCAATAATACAAAAGAAATCATTAATGCTCACAAAAGGGAAAGAGTGATTCCCAGTAAAGCTCCTAAAACCTGAACGCCTTTTTGATAAGGTTGTGAAGAGGCAACCAAGCCCACTGACAATTTTTATGTATGACTTAAACCGCATGTTATTAATCACAAAGAGATCATCGTGATTCATCATTTCGTGACCATTCGGACATATACAGATTTTTGCTTCGCGATTTAATGTGCTTGATTAGGCGAGTACAACACTATGAACTTCGAAAATGCGGTAAGGGCCAGGCTCACAGTCTTTTAACACACCTGAATTAATTAAATTAATAGCTTCTTCGAATGTATGGAAGAGACAATGTTCGTTGGTTTTGACGGTCTCAGATAAATGATTGCAAGACAATGGTGAGCATTCACATGATGTATTTGCAAAAAATGAAACGACATCAAAACCTTCTAACTTTGTTGTTTTTGGTAATTGCACATCGGTTTTGAATGACTCTTCTATCCGGTAGTCTTCCCATACCTTTTTATCTTCATCCCATTGTTGCTCTGAGGTTTTGTAAAAGAAAAGTTTCATTTTTGTTAAATCGATACCCTTTGCTTTTGCTATAGCTTTCATTATTTCAGGCGAGTCGAATAACCAATATCTATTGTGCTTCCACTCATTGACCCAATCATCAAAGTCTTGAGATACACAGCCGCTAACCGAAAATATATCCTTAATATTCTCAGCTTTTAGCCAGTCCGGTTTTTCACAGACTTCTTTATACATGTATCCTGCGGGAATCATTTTTATTCGCTTGAACGTCCACAGAAGGCGCGCGTTTTTGCCTTCTTCCGCCCCGAAGGGACTTGCTGCCTTGAATTGTTATATGTATCAATTTTTGAAGATAGCATATCTTTTACTGTTTGGAGTATGTTCAAACAATACACTGGTTAACACCCAATCATTGTTTATTTTTTTGCCATTTATTAGCAGCAGACCACTATCTTTACTCCCAGTTATTTTTACTTCAATTCTTGCCAACCCTCTACTGATTCGAGAATAAGTAAATAAACTATCTGTTATATCACTACCCAACTTGTCAATTAAAAGCTGGTCTCTCTTGGCAAGCTCTAAAGCCTGATAATAAATATTGTAAGACTTCGGAATATACAAATATGCAGCTATAAACATCCCGATAACTGATATTAGTACAATCAAAGGGAACTTAGATTTCATTAGATATTTTCCAGAAAAATAAGACACATAATGCCGCCAACAGATGTGGAAAAACCAGAGTTTTTACATCACTCTAACTAGCTTTGTATGGTTGTAATTTTCGATACTAACCATTTATTAAACCTTTCCAAACGGGTAAATTGGGACCCATTGGGGCCTTTTTTGCTGCAGTTCGTTGATGGCTTAGTTCATAAAGACCGATAACAAGTATGAACGCAGCAAAAAACTCACTAGGCATAACTCGAATAGTCATGTGGGCTTCGAGCCCCTTTCTCATAAATAGAATGGGCAAGGCGAAGATAGCTTACCTTATGAACAACTTAGAGATCAATGTCGGTATCGACACCAGTACAAGCAACTCGATATTTATGTGAGACCTCAAGGTCACTTTTTTAGTGTCAGTAATGACACCCAAGGTGTTAAAGACGCTGTAAAACAGATTCAATCCTTTCTGTCAACACGCGTTTGTCGAGGCGATGAAGCCTAGACTTTCCTCTATAAAACCCGATAAATTAAGAGCTATTAGCGATTTATTAGCGGTTCGCCGCCAGTATTTAGAAATGAGTACGATGCAAAAAAAATCGCCTAAAGCGTTTGAAAATATTTTTGTTCGAAGTTTTTGCCCTGCTTTTCCCAGTTAGTGTTGCACGCCCTGTAGATATCGCCACCGCTGAGTTTTCCACATTTGTCTCTCAAAATAAACCAAGCTCAAAGCCAGAATTAATTCCGGATAAATCACGGCTCCGCCAGTTGCTTAGGCGATTCTATTGTTTATGACCCCAATTCAGACAGCTTAACCATTCATAATATTCCACCATCGTTAAAAGCGCGATTAGCGAAACATGTTCAGGGGAAAGGGTGACTCAAGTAAAACTACTTTAGCGAAAAAAGAAGTCAGCATTGAGACACTTAGCTAATCATTTGCTTTAAAAAATCGTTGGAAACGCTCTGTACGACAGTGAACCTTAAAATATGCGGAGGTCCAATTATCTACAACTCACCCGCTTTATCCAGGCGCTGCAAGGTTTCAAAATAACTGACGTAACGGCTTAGATACTCCGGTGAAATTTCCCAGATACGTCGCAGTAAACGTATGGTAAGTATCTCTGGATTAAGTGGGCCAGGGTTTTCGGGGGTTTCATTAAAGGCTAGATTAATAAAATCATTAGCGCGCTTTTTTCGCTGATGCTGTTGATAGACAAGACTCGACTTTAACGCGACTCTCGTCGATAAGGATGCAGTTTTACTATGGTGGCCACCCAGATGATTATTCTCATCGACTGATAAGGTAGCGCATTGATTAATCCTGTTCCGTTGTTGTTCTAATTCTTCACTAAAACCAAAATCCGCAGGCAAGGAGGTGCCCGCCTCCGCTCCAGGGTCGCTAAGATACTCTCGCAAACTGGCTAAACCTAAAGAAATAGTTGTCTTGGTATTAGCCACCCGCTGCCATTGGCGGGCCAGTTGTTGCACTCGACTAAAGCATCCTTGCTGATAGCTATCCTTGGCCTCAGCAGAAAGCTTGGCGATGTTATTTGATAAACCCGTGGGCAAATTATCCACTATTGTGTCTGATAATATTTTGATAAATTTCTCAGCGTCTAGGCGCGCGCACTCCCTTGCCACTTGATAATCATCAATCGCCATGCGGGCTTTCGATTCCAACAATTGACAGACATTGTTCTGCTGATTAGCGGCTCGCCGAACCAGCGACTCTACAAAACAAAAGCGTACCGGATCGTAACGGTTCGCCCCCTGCTCTCTTAACACTTTAAGCTGCTGCATAAGTGTGTTCGTTTCACAGACACTATCTCTAGCAGAGTCATCCGCAAACGCTTCTGTCATGGTGTGAACACCCTTATGCAAATCACTACATTCCATTTACAAACCAGAGCCCCTGGGTACGGGTGCCATTTCGACGCGCCGATTTTGCGCTCGACTCGCATAGTCTGTATTAGGCACGGCAGGCTGCTGGGCGCCAAAAGCGGCAGCAAATACCATTGAGGGCGGCATACCCTCTTCAATCAAGACACGGGTGACGGTGAGCGCCCGCTGAGCAGACAGCTCCCAATTATCCGCGTAGTGTAAATTACCTGTTTGAATCGGGCGGTCATCCGTAAAGCCACTCACCATAAGCAATTGTTCACGCTCACCCAAATAGACTTTTAAGGGCGCAACCAGGGTTCGCAATAACTCTCGCCCATCATCCTGTAAGGTGGACGAGTTACTGGTAAACAACACACTGCCACTAATACCTATACGTCCATTGTGCAAGGTTACCCGCCCTGTGGCGAGGGGATCGGACAGCGCCTCTTCTAAGGCCATACGGCGCTGCTCTTCCATTTTGCGTTTGCTGATTTCAGTTTCCAGGCTTTGAGCAAGCTCCAGTTGAAACCCCAGCGCCCACACTAATAACAGAACAAACACACCGACCAAACCCGCCATTAAGTCGCCAAAAATTGGCCAGATCGGCTGCTCATCAAGTCCTTCGTTTAATCCACTCATAGTTACACCTGCTCAAGCGCTAAAGTATTGCGGCTCAGCTGGCGCAACTGTTCAATCACATCTTGTTGCGACAGGATGGTGTGATCAATAATTTCTCTTGCCTGCGCCACGTAATAACCCATTTGCTCATCACTGCGTTCAGCACTTGCCTGTAAGGCCCCTTCAACCAGCGCTAACATATCGCCAATATCGCGATTAGACTGACTAAATTGTTCAACAGCAGTACCGAAGGCATCACTCATACTGGCAAGCTCAACCGCACTCCCGCTAAAATGATCAGCCGCGCGGGAAAGGCGCGCAGACTCAGTGTCGACTTGCTCACCAAAACGGGTACTAATGTCCTTAAGTGTCTCAGCGGACATCGTGACCAAGTCTTGCAAGGTATCGTTTTGTTGCATTGACGACTGCTGTAAAACATTGGCAACGGTTGTTAACTGCTCAAAAATTTGCTGCCGCTCCGCCAATAATTGGTTATCCCGCTCTATGGTATTGGACATTTCTGCGCGCAACTGGCTAATGACTTCAGCTGCTGCTCGCGGGGTTTCAGAGGCAGTTTCAATCAAGCGCGTCATCGGCTGCTCTAAGCCACTTCCCAGCTTCTGAAGATGTTCAGCAACGTCAGCGCCCAAGGTTTTCAGTTGCTCTACCGCCTTATTACCCCGGTGCGCCTCTTCATTTCTCAGCAAAATTAATTGTTCGCTTAGTTGCGTCGTTAAGGTCGCCATTCTGGTTTCGTAGCTACGTAACCAGAGGCCTTCACTTTCAATACGACTATCGACGAGCTGCTCGGTAGAGCTTAATAGAGAACCCATTTTATCCAGCATCATTTGCGAAGCCGTTTGATTGCTGGCAGACATATCCATCAGGCTCTGTTGTACCCCAGCCGTCATTTGTTCAAAGGCCTCGCGCCAACGTGTGAGTCGTTGCTGATCTTGCACCTGCTGCTGCTCAACCCGGTTGTCACCCGCCTCACCAAAGCGATTCAGCATCTCACTGGTTGCGCTAACAAATTGATCGTTATGCTTATCCAAAGTGCTGGCCACACGCTCAACCATGCCATCATTGGCGCGCTGATAATCACTGACCCCTTGGGCCCATAGTTGCGCTGTTTCTTTCGTCACCCCGACAAGCTGCTGTGACAGCTGGCCAAACTGCTGCTCAATATTCTTGGCTAAGCGTGTATGGGTGGCGACCATATCCTGACTAACGGAATTCACCATAGTGGAAATTAAAGGATTAAGTTCAGCAACCGATGACTGCAGATGTTCTCCAAATAAACGACTGCTATCCCCCAGGCTTTGTTTTAGGCTGCCATCCACTGAACTGGCAAGTGTCGTATAGGTAGCACTGAGTTCACGATGAAATTGCTCTTGGTTAGCAATAAGCTGCCGACTGATATCACCACTGAAGTTCTCCAGGCTTTTGGCGACGGATGTCAATGACTGTACGACTGCAGGTAAGGATTGTGCCTGCTCCTGCATGGCCTTAAATGTTTGTTCACGATTATAACTAAGGGAGAAACCCTGAAAGATACTCATCATTTTGCTATCGAGCAATTGCGAGGCCAGGGATCGCTGGCGTCGACTCAATGTCGATATAAATCCTAGCATGGCAGATGCGCTCACACCGGCAACCGAGGTCCCAAAGGCCAAGCTCAAGCCTTTAATCGGCGCCGTCAGACCGGCGCGAATCGCCTCTAATTCCGTTGTGCCTTCCAACGCCGATACGGCGCCCTTTAATGTCTCGACCATACCGGCAAAGGTACCCAATAGCCCAAGCATCACCAGTAACCCGACTAAATAAGGCGTTACCATGGGCGCAGGCAGAGACGCATGCTCTCCCTTAATGCGTAGCCGTACACTGCTGGACAAGGCAGGCGACAATAAGCCAAGCCATTCACTTAAATCGGTTACCGTCTGATCGGTAATTGCCAGGGCATGGCTGAGCGTATCGGTATCGCGCTGAAAGCGCATCAACTCCATAAAACCAATAATATAAACCACACCTATCATAGCGGTGACAACAAAAGCCAATAGATTGGTAGCCATAAAACTGGCGCCCATCCACACCACAATGCTTGCGCCCAATACAAACGCAGCAACAGACAGTCTTCTTGTCATTTTTTACTCTCTTCCTCTTTTTTAACTAAGGCCTCTATCAGCCCCAGTGTGGGTTGTAATCTACTATCTAGTTCAGCCAGTAGCACACTCTGCATTTCAAGCAGAAAGGTCTGTAAAACACTGCCTTCACCACCACCCGCCACGCTTTGAGGCGGGTCAAAATAGAGATAGTGAAAACGCTTGGCCAAAAGGGAGGGAATTACCGCAAGTGCCTTGCGGCTATAAACCGTAAGAATTTCACTGAGCCTGGACTCCAGTGCAACCAATTGCGCCAAACTTGGCGAATTAGCTGAAAGATATCCACGGACAGATGCCTGCAGTTTCGCCACACTGGATTCCATTTCACGCTGGTGCAAGGCATAAAAACGCTGATAAGAACCAAGTCCTTGGTCCTCGTGAGTATAGGTAGCATCGCTGACCAGTGGTAATCGCAGTGAAACCGGGCAATCCTCAGTGATAAAGCTCTGCACAATAAACGCCATCATGTCACCACGAGCGCGAATATAGTGGGCCTTAGCCCCGGCAGCGCCGGTATTGTTATCGCTAGCACTATGGCAATGGCTGCCATGACTAACCGCTGCGTGCCTCAACTCACTTAAAAACTCAGAGAGTGGAATAGCCTCCGAAAAATCGATGAATTTACCCACTGTCGCCACAAAACGTGAATGTGGCAACCTATCATCCAATACTGATAATTCGTGCAATCTCTGTATCAGCGGAGAGCCGGATTGCTTAGCGCTAGGCGGCATAAATTAGCATCTAAAAAAAGCCGGGCATTCTAGCATCCTTCGCCCAGAGCTTCCCTATATTTTGCCATAACCCTGCGCAAAATAAGGGTATAGACTGCCATCATGGCTCACGCTTTGCCAAATAACTTCAAGCATCGCTTTTTGTGGCCAAACACAGCCCTTTCATCTTTTTGCAATAGTATCTGACAGGCACTCATTCTGTACTTGCCTAAATCTAGTCAGTTTTATTTGCAGGGATCAATAAGTAAAGCGCCACTCGATATGCGTTATACGAAACTCCCCCGTTTTGGCTTCCACCGTCTCCAAATAAACATCCACCCCCCATCGGGGAATTCCATTCGGCGTGATCGAACTTGCCAAACAGAAACCGGCAGCACCGACGCGCTGATCGCGCGTGGCGCCTTTTGGCAGCTTCATCTCCTCGAAGTGCTTGCGACCCCGACCCTCACCAGCATAAATCGTGTAGACCTTCGGCTCATGAAACACCTCGAAGTGACCATACTTACGTTCCAGTTCAACGAACTTGGTTTCCAGCCCTTGCGGAGTGTGCTTCTCGTTCTCCGGGTCCCAAAACAGAGCTGAAAAATCCTCGAAGCGGCGCTGGATGACGAGATGGCCAACATAGTTCGTGAACCCTTCCAACCGACGAATTAGTGGTAGTGCCACCTTCGAGTCGCCGTGGATGGTAACCAACTCAGGTGATATCACCTCGGCGCCATCTGCGCAAATAAGGCGGCCGGCGAACATCTCGAACTCCGCAGCTTCCCTTCCCGCACAGCCGTTGTATACGACGTCATACCGCTCGGGATTTTCCATAACAGTGTCGTCTGGAAGGGGAACGTCCTCGCCTGTTTCACGATCTACGACAATTAACTCGCCAGTTTCGCCATCCGCGTAGTGGCTGAGAAGAATGCTTTCCAGCGCGCTCGGATTCCGCGACTTCGGCGTCTTGTAGAACATGTCATAAACGGCATCGAGACCGATGCGGCCCTCTCGATACAGGCGTTGGATGAAGTGGACTTGTGTTGGCGCATTGATTGACATCTCTCCCCCTCTAACAGCGATCAAATTTTAACGTGCAAAAAAAATCGTCATCTCCTCACCTCGGACGAACACGACTATCTATTATTCCCATAACGAGACAGTAAAAAACCCCAAAAACACGAGCAAAGCTACAGCCTTCTACTTAATTTAAAACAGGTTTTTATTTAAGCTGCCGAAACGGAGTTGGTTGTTTTGTGCGAGCGTAGCGGAAAAGCACAAAACGAGCAACGTAGTGGAAATCAGATTGAGCCGCTTGATAAGTTAGCCTTAACATAATTTCCGTGCCTAGGGTTTTTAGGGTCTGATTGAAAACCATTGCTGATAAATGACCCGACATAAAGTATTCTGCCAGTCTCATCAAGATCGATTTCTAAGCCGTGCTCTTCTTCCCAGTCACAACCACCGCTTGCCATTACATAGCATAGGGAATCATGAGAAAACAGATAGAGAGCCCCAATACTTACATGCTCCCATATATCTTCTTCATTATCTATCACGGGCTCCGTTTCGCCACAACACAGAAGTGTATCTTGGTAATATGAAAATAACATGGGTTGTATTTTTCGGAAAAGGCCGGCATCCCATTTATTAATTTCATTTACCAAGTATTTGAAATCTTCGATCAATTCTTCATCATCGATTTCGAGATTTACTTCTATTTCGTACCCAAGAAATTCACAAAACCAATTTTGTGTTTTAGATAATTTAAAATCTGATATTTCCATGATATTCGGTTCGCGTACTGCTATTATTCAAATGCTAGCTCCATACTGGCTCCGGGTGGATAGATTACTTCGTATTTATCCAATACTTTTATTCCAATTTCAGCTGACTCGAGAATATGGTTACCATGAAAAACATTCTCTGATAGTATCTTAATCACTGCCTTAATTTGTCTTTCAGGCTCTTCGGAGGACAAATAAATAACCATAATATTCCCACATTCATCCAAGTAATCATATCCATCATCTCGAATTGCACCACTTGTCAATTCTTCAATTTTCCCCGGAATTTCGTAACGTATATCTAAGTCTGGGTTATTCAGTTTTTTTGGATCAAGCCTTATTGCGATTGCTCCCATATTTTCTTACTTGATTAGCTAATGCCTAAAGCACTCGCAGAAAAACCAGAGCGAAGCGGCAGTTTTGATGTCGGTGACTTTAATTGTTAGGTGGCTAATGTTAATCACTAAAACATTTTACCGGTTTTTTTTGCTTATAAGCATAACTAAACAAAGGTAACAATTTATCAATTGTGGCAAGTAAATATAACTTACTTTCATTTTTAGCGAATGCACTTCTGAGAGCTATAAGCTCATGCACAAAATCGTTAGCAGCATCACAACTAATTATCGGGCTATCGTAAAAGCAATCCCATAGCCACTTCATTTGTGGATATAAGGATTCATCGTACGCAATGTCAAGCAATTCTTCTTCGTGATGATCAATGAAGCTAGATTTCTCCTCGCATCTAAGCTCTAATGCCATATATCACCTAACACCAATAGCACAGCAAAATTTTTCCTGTGGCTCTTTTTGTTATGCATTTTCTAAATAATGTTTAAGTGGCTTACTTGTATATATTTTGTAAGCTAGAAAAAGAAAGGCTAAACCTTTAGGTACTGTTGTGATTAGTAAAACTTTGACTATTTCAGGATTGATAAGCATTAAATACACCCCTGTTACTATAGATAACATACCCGGTAAGCCTACTACTACAAGGCTTGCCCACTTTGCCCATGGTATCCGTTTGATAAAAGCAAATATCGCTACTAACGAACCGATTACGACTAAAGTTGATAGGCTAACGATGTATAGGATGCTATAGCCATTAGATATATTACTTTTAAAAACTTCATAAATCTGAAGTGCAGAACTTAAAGAAAGATAACCGAGTACAAAATAGATTATATTCAGAATTCCTGGTTTCATGTTAATTCTCAATATTTACTACTTTTATCCCACTGACCACCCGATTCCTTTGCTTTATTACGCAAACTTATTTCTTCGAAACTAATCTTTAGCCAACAATTGATTTAGCTCTAGCCACTAAATATCCTCGTTGTTAGCTACCTCGTTTGGGTTTTGGCCTTTCATCCACAACTATTTCAACGGTCGAGATGATTGTCTTACCATCATCGCTCTCTCGATAACGTACGTTTAAGAGCTTATCTCCCCAAATTTACTTTAATTTGTGCATGTGCCGAGATCTTGTGCCTTTACTATCCCATCATAAAGCCCGAGTTAAATTTTAGTATTTATTAACACTTTCAGGTAAGCTGGCGCACTTTTAGAAGCATTTTCCATTATCTATGAAACTCACATACGGTCAAATCGCTGCCTCATGCTTGTCGCTAAGTGGTCGCATGCCTTTGCGCATGTGTAGGCTGCTAGGTCGTGTAATAGGCTTTGGCTTATGGCTTATTCCCAATCGCAGCCTGCGTACGACCCAAGCGAATATTGCGCATTGTTTCCCAGAATTATCCCCACGAGAACAAAAAAAACTGGTTTTCAGCAGCCTACAACATACGGGGATGTTGCTATTTGAAATGGCCGCTATTTGGCATCGGCCGTACTCATGGCTGGAAAAACATATTGTTGCCTTTGAAAATCATGACCTATTTAAACAGGCTCAAGCGGATGAAAGAGGGCTTATCGTGCTATTGCCCCATTCCGGGAACTGGGAAGTTTTTTCCCGCTATATTCCTGCCGTTTGTGATGGTGT
>JBNKUQ010000008.1:0-61035 GCA_050298695.1 Cellvibrionaceae bacterium | reverse complement strand
CGCTTCTATGCGGTCACGGGCTTCGGCTTGCATTTGTCGCTGTTGACTTAGCTCCGCTTCTGCTAATTCAGGATACTCTGCTTCTGCCGTTTTAATATCTTCAAGTCGCTCCATTAACTGCTGACTAAGTAATTCCGTGCCTCGCTGATTAATCGCGGCTATCGAATAGACGCTACCTTTCCACTCAACCGCCTCGACGAATGCCTGGCAACGCTGCTCGATTTCCTCTCCTGGCAGCATATCGATTTTATTGAGCACCAACCAAATTTCGCGGTTTGCCAAGGTAGGGCTAAATTTTGCAAGTTCTTGGGTAATACTGCGCATATTTTCAATAGGGTCTGAGCCATCTACTGGCGCCATATCAACCAAGTGCAATAAAATTCGGCAGCGGGTTAAGTGTTTTAGAAAACGAATCCCTAAACCGGCACCATCCGAAGCCCCACCAATTAAGCCTGGAATATCAGCGACAACAAAACTACGGTGCTGCTGGACTTTAACAACCCCCAAATTAGGCACTAATGTTGTGAAAGGATAATCGGCCACTTTAGGTCTTGCCGATGACACCGCCCGAATAAAAGTAGATTTACCCGCATTGGGCAAGCCCAATAAGCCAACATCCGCCAACACTTTTAACTCAAGCTTAATGTTGCGATGCTCACCTTCAGACCCTGGCGACGTTTGTCTGGGAGCACGATTCACACTGGATTTAAAACGCGTATTGCCCAAACCATGAAAACCGCCTTGGGCAACTAATAACAGTTGCCCATCTGCGGTGATATCGCCGAGTAATTCTTCCGTATCTATATCGTGTATCGAAGTCCCCACTGGAACTTTTAACACCAAGTCATCCCCCTTTGCTCCCGTGCAGTTTTTCCCACGGCCAGACTCACCATTTTTAGCGCGATATTTTGGTTGATAACGATAATCGATCAAGGTATTCAAATCATCATCACCCTGGATATAAACGCTACCGCCATCACCCCCATCACCCCCATCGGGACCACCTTTGGGAATATATTTTTCACGGCGAAAGCTCAAGCAGCCATTGCCACCATTACCGGCAAATACAGATATTTTCGCTTCGTCTACAAATTTCATGATGATGCTCTTGAGTTATAAAATGCACATGCCCCGCTCTTGCGCCATGAATGGCGTGAATGCCGGTTTTGCATGGAGCAAAAACCGGCTCAGCATCCATGTGCTCTCGGGATACCGCCCCATCCCTGGGCATGTCCCGCTCTTGCGCATCCATGCGCTCTCGGGATACCGCCCATCCCTGGGCATAAAAAAAGCCCTGCTAGCTTAGCTAACAGGGCTTTTAGTATCGAGGCAAACCGTGTTTGTATTAAGCAGAAACTACACTAACAAACTGTCGGTTTTTAGGGCCTTTAACTTCAAATTTCACCACCCCATCAGACTTAGCAAAGATGGTATGGTCTTTACCAATACCCACTCCTTCACCTGGATGCACTTTAGTGCCACGCTGACGAATAATAATATTACCTGCTAACACTGCTTGGCCGCCAAAACGCTTAACGCCAAGGCGTTTACTGATGGAATCGCGACCGTTGTTAGTACTACCACCGGCTTTTTTATGTGCCATGAGTCATTACTCCCCTTTAATCAATGCTTTGGCCTGAGCAACCCAATCGTCACGCTCAATACGGCCTTTAAAATTTAATTTCTCGTCAAATTCAGCAACATCTGCTGCAGACCATGCGGCTATTTGCTCAAGAGAAGTGACACCGGCATCGGCCAACTTCTTAACGAGAACAGGGCCAACACCTGAAATTTTTGATAAATCATCACCCGCACTAGTCGCCGCTACCGCTTCTTCTTTTGCAGGACTTGCTTTCTTAGCCGCAGGCTTTTTTGCTGCTGGCTGCGCACCCGAAGCCAAAATGTCAGTAATTTTTACTTCAGTGAACCACTGACGATGACCTTGACGCTTCATAGAGTGCTTACGACGGCGGAATTTAATGATACGCACTTTCTTAGCGCGACCATGACTCACGACCTCAGCTTTAACTGCAGCACCTTCTACTAGTGGTGCACCAATGGTGAAGTCATCACCAGAGGCAAGCATTAGCACATCATCAAATTGAACGGTTTCACCTGTTGCAACTTCGATCTTTTCAATTTTAAGGGTTTCACCCTCGGTTACGCGGTGCTGCTTACCACCGGTTTTAATAACTGCGTACATATTTGCTCCATTTGCCATAACAAGTACAGCTTCTGTTTAATAACTTTTTGTTTAAAACTCAGTAAATGGACGCCACTGAGTAGCTGGGAGGTCAATGTCTTTACCCTCCAAGCATTTTGGACTCGTGCCGTATCAAATCTTGACGATAAAATCGAGGTCGCGGATTCTACGCTAAATTAAAACCTTACGCAATTACTAATTGAACACTCTTTACACTCTCTAAGTTTAGATACACTGCTTACTTGACAGCACCCGCCGGTCTCCCTAGCATCTCCCAACCATGAAAGTATAATCCTAGCTCGTTTAACTCAGATTATGCCGTCCAATAACCCAAAAAGAACAAGCACTTATGCTCGCTTTCCACCAAGCCGTTGCCGACGATTTTGAGGCGGTTAATCAACTTATCTTAAAACAAGTTCATTCTGATGTAGGCCTCGTTGAAGAAATAGGTCATTATCTTATCGATGCTGGCGGAAAACGGTTACGTCCTTTATTGGTATTGCTGATGGCGAAAGCCTTGGATTATCAAGGAAAGCAACAACATACACTGGCCGCCATTATCGAATTTATTCACTCTGCAACCCTATTGCATGACGATGTTGTTGACCTTTCTGATATGCGTCGAGGTCGACCAACGGCAAATGCAAAATGGGGGAATGCACCCAGCGTGCTTGTGGGCGATTTTTTGTATTCACGCGCTTTTCAAATGATGGTTGCTATTGGGAATATGGAAGTCATGTCGATACTCTCCGACACCACCAATATTATTGCCGAGGGAGAGGTACAACAATTAATTAACGCTGGGAATGCAACACTTAAAGAAGACGCCTACTATGAAGTCATTCATAAAAAAACAGCTGTACTCTTTGAGGCTGCTTGTGAAACTGCCGCTGTTATCTGTGGAGTTCAGCGCGACCTACAAATGCAACTAAAACTATATGGCTATCATTTGGGAATGGCCTTTCAACTAATTGATGATGCCCTGGACTATACTGGTTCCAGTGAAGAATTGGGCAAGAACGTCGGTGATGATTTGGCAGAAGGCAAGCCCACCTTACCTCTGATCCAGGCAATGCTACAAGCAAGTAACGAAGACAGCCAGCTGATCGCCGACACGATCCAAAGTAAGCAGGGCCATGACGCTGGCACTCTGAATAGAATTATTTCCATCATTCAACAAACAGGCGCCATCAACTACACACGCGTCCAAGCTGAAAGCCATGTAGAAAAAGCCAAAGCGGCATTGGAGTCTTTATCGAACTCTCGCTACAAACAAGCGCTTATAGAACTAGCCGATTTTTCCATTGGACGTAACCACTAATCATGTAAGAGCAATTACCTCAACCCCTATATATACGACTTATGAATAAACAATTAGCCTCCGCATTCGATGACATAAAGCAACACACACTGATTGAGCTTTTCCGCTCACAACCCGAGCGAGCAAAATCCTTTAGTTGCAATATTGCCGGTTTGTATTTTGACTATTCAAAAAATCACATCAATACAGCGGTTATGTCCGCTTTATGTGCATTTGCTGAATCGCAAGGCATGCCTGCGGCTATAAACGCTTTATTGCAAGGCGATGCCGTAAACAATACAGAAAACCGCCCTGCTTTACACACCGCATTGCGCGCCCCCGCCAACTCATCAGAAAACAGTCAAGAAGTCCAACGCGCATTGGAGAAAATAACTGATTTTGTTGAGAAAGTGCATCAACAACAGTGCTTAGGTTTTAGCGGCAAAGTCATCGATAACATTGTCAATATTGGTATTGGTGGTTCAGATCTTGGACCCCGCATGGTGGTCCAAGCACTATCGGCCATACATGTCCCACAAGTGAAAGTCCACTTCGTGGCGAATATTGATGGTGCCGACCTTGAAGACATACTCAAACACCTCGACCCAGAGACAACCCTATTTATTGTGGCGTCAAAATCATTTAACACGTTGGAAACACTCAACAACGCGTTAAGTGCTCGCCAATGGGTAAAAGAGGCTGGCTGCTCAGAGCTTGATTTTGAGAAGCACTTTGTCGCCATTAGCTCAAATATCCGAGCAGCCCAGGAATTTGGAATATCAGCAGACAATATTTTTCCCATGTGGGATTGGGTTGGTGGTCGTTATTCCCTATGGTCAGCGATTGGGATGCCTATTGCGCTCGCACTTGGCATGCCCGCTTTCAGGTTATTACTGGAGGGCGCTCGCCAAATGGATGAACACTTCGCTAATGCATCGCTGGCAAACAATATGCCTGTTGTTGCCGCATTACTCAGCTATTGGTACAGCCACTTTTGGGGGGCACGCTCTCAGGCGGTACTGCCTTATGCCCAGCGGCTCAGTCGCTTGCCAGCTTATCTGCAACAACTGGATATGGAGAGCTTAGGCAAGAAAGTACTTAAAAACGGGGAAGCGGTTGAAGGACAGACCGGCATGGTTATCTGGGGCACCGAGGGAACCAATGGCCAACATAGTTTTCATCAGTTACTCCACCAAGGAACGCAACTGATTCCTATCGACTTTATTGCAGTAAAGAAACCAATGAGCGCTTACCACGACCAGCATCGGCAATTGCTTGCTTGCTGTATTAGCCAAGCACAAGCCTTGTTGCAGGGAAAAACTCTTGAGCAGGCAAAAGCAGAATTAGCGTCGCAAGGTTTGGCCCCAAAAGAAATTGAAGCCTTAGCTCCGCATAAGGTGATTTCTGGGAATAAACCTAGCAATATGATCATCATGGATGAATTATCCCCACAATGCCTGGGCGCACTCATCGCATTCTACGAACACAAAGTGTATGCAAGCAGTGTATTACTGGGCATCAATGCCTTTGACCAATGGGGCGTAGAGCTAGGAAAGCAACTAGGCAAACCTCTTTACACAGCGCTCGTAGAAAACAAACCTCATTCTGAATGGGACAGCTCAACTCTGGCGATTATTGAGCAAGTGCAGAAAAACTAACAAATCTATGTGAGATCTTTGCTACGTAAACTGCTCGCAAACAATACTCCAAGGATTATCCAAGACTAAGCGATTTGCAAAATCTTCACCCACAATATTAGCGGCAGCATTTCGCCCTGACTGGAGTTCTGGTGGGCGATTTTTAGTATTGTGAGCATCGGACGCCAAGACTGTCACAACGCCTTTCTCTAGTAGTTGCACCGCGCGCTTCCGGGAGGGCTCCCCCCACTGACCAAACACGGAACTCGCTGTCACTTGAAACAAACAGCCCATCTCAATTAAACCATCTAACTTACTTATTTTTCGATGGACATCCTTGTTACGCTCTGGATGAGCCACCATGGGCAATATGTTTCGATCTAATAACCATTGCACCATTTTTTCAATTCCCATAGGTACGTGACTATGGGGCATCTCTAACAACATCACTTTCTTATCTCCCCAGCGACCTAAAAAAGGAATCTGGCGATGATTAATTTGATCCATAATTTCAACACCGATACGCACTTCAGCAGCCACCTCCAAATGCAAGGGTATCTCGTGTTCAACCAAGGCACGTTTCAGATCAAAACCAATGGTTTTGATGAGAGATGCATTGTTGTCCCAACGTCCCGCATGAATATGCGGTGTCGTCACAACATGAGTAATACCGTTAGCTACAGCAAGGCGGGCTAGCTGGAGCGACTCCTCTAGGGTAGCGGGGCCGTCATCAATTCCGGGCAAAAAGTGGCAATGTATATCAATCAAGAGCTTTCCATATCATTTTGCAGTGTATGTATTGAGTATATTAAAGATACGCTTTATAGCCAGTATCGCTTCAATGGGTGCAATTCAGTGACATTTCAAGAGCTCGATATTGACTCAACAACTTGCAATTCTAGCTGTTCTATAGCAGGCGTCCCATTCCAGCCGACTATACGATAAAGTAGAGGAACGTCGTTGTGGGCGCTAGCGATAGATACTATATGGTCATCAAGAAACAAGGTATTAATACTCAGGTTGTGTTCTCCCTGCTTCACCACGCTACGTGCCACACTGCCATGACAATCTATGGTTTGAAAGTCGATGGATAAACCCATTGCCAAAGCCTTACTAATGGCTTCTTTTTGAGTCCAATACATCATAAAACGCTGTTGAGGGTGAGGATCTTGTTTCACCGCTTCAAGCTGCGAAGGCGTCAACGCATAAGCGGCAACCGCATCGCTGACCTCACGTTCTTGAACCTCCACATCAACCCCAATATCCCCAAAAGACGAGAGACCTAGCAGCACCCAATCCCCACTATGGGATAGATTAAAATCAGGAGCATCTGCGTTATCACAGTAGGGTTTACCTTTATCGCCCAAATTAAAACTTAGCTTGAGCGGATCGATAGCAAGCACCGCAGACAAGCAAAGACGCTTTAAACTGTGACTCAAAATATGGCGATGTTGATCAGCTTCCCGTCGAAATCGCCCTGCACGCTCTAGCTCTTCTTCAGACAAAAAGTTCATTAAAATTGCCAATGTTGACTTATTCAAAAGCTGTAAAGGCGCAGCAATGACCACATGAATGGGCGACTGCCATAGATGAGAAGCGTTCATATACCCCTAAATTATTTCGTGAAAAACGCGTTATGATACGAAGAAACTACTTCCTTTGCTATAAAACAGGGAGGTATCGCGTTACAATTTTATCTTTCCTGTTTTATTAATTTTTTACAATGAGCCCCTATGTCACAGGTTTCCAATATTATTCTCACCTTTAGTTGCGATGATAAACCCGGCATTGTCGCCGCAGTCGCCAACCTGTTTGCCCTCCAAGGATTTAATATCCGCGAATCCTCACAATTTGAAGACACCCATACCCAACGTTTTTTTATGCGTACCGTTTTGGAGTCTTGTGAAGGGAGCAAATCCATCGAGGCGATAAAAACGAGTTTTCAGCCTTTGGCAGACCGCTATAACATGACCTGGGGCATTTATGACAAAACAGCGAAACCCAAAGTGATGATTGCTGTTTCGCAATGGGGTCATTGCTTAGGACATCTATTAAATAGCTGGAAGCGAGGTTCGTTACCTATTGATATTGTTGCGGTTATATCTAACCACGAAGTCATGCGTTCATTGTGTGATTGGTATGGCATCCCCTTCCATTACTTACCAATAGAACCTCAGCAGAAAACTGAACAAGAAAAGGCTATACTGAATTTAATTCAAACACATGATGTCGAATTATTGGTACTCGCACGTTATATGCAAATTTTGTCCGACGATTTATGTCAACAATTAAATGGACGCGCCATCAATATTCATCACTCCTTTTTACCAGGCTTTAAAGGTGCAAAACCTTACCATCAAGCTTACGAGCGCGGGGTTAAACTGATTGGAGCCACCGCTCATTACGTAACGGCTGATCTAGATGAAGGACCTATTATCGAACAGTCTGTCGAGCGAGTCAGTCATGCCAACACACCAGAAGAGTTGGTTGAGATCGGGCAAGATATCGAAGCGCTTGTATTGAATCGCGCAGTACGCTGGCATGCGGAGCACAAAATTTTACTCAATGGCAGCAAGACCGTGGTATTTGATCGATAAATCAAGCTACAAGCTACATAAATTAGACCAAGGGGTGATTACGATGACCAGGTTTTTTCTTATACAATTTTTACAAGCCAAAAAAGTAGTAGTCATACTGAAAGTGAGCTGAACTTTCATCGCTTAAAGAATTACGAGAATAATGATTTATCAGCGACTGATTTTCCCCACAGGGATTACTCTGAATATTGAGCAATATATAATGTCGCTTTAATTGTGAAGTAAGCCTCAGCAGGCTTATGTTCGCGCAGTCTTGACTAGATACAGGATATTTAATGAAGTATTTTCTATGGCTTTTATTTTCTTTTTGTCCGTTATCAAGCTGTTCCTCGTTAGTGGAGCCACAACAAGACAGATTGCAAGCCTTAGCGGAACCTTTTGTTAGGTTAAGCAATATCTCAAAAGAGGATAACTTATACTATATCTCAGGTGAAAGTAGCGATAATAAATCCATATCTTCTTTTATGCGTGAATTAGAAAATGACGCCAACTTTGAAAGCCCCTTCTTGATTAGCATTGATGCCGACCAATCAAAAAAATATTTTGAAATGAGTGTCGTAGAGTCTGTAGAGAAACCAGTAGAACCTGAATACCCACTTGCTGCTGAAACCAGATCGCTGACTTATGAGCTGATAGATAGAGATGAAAAGCCCCTGGCCGATATCGATTTTGAATGTGTATTTTTAAAAACTCAAAAAATATTCGCTGGAAAAACAGATGCTAATGGTGTTGTAACACTGCATATACCCATCAATTTAAAAAAAGGATTATGCTCATATCAATATGAGGGAAGAATAATTGCAGAACCCGTGTTGCTGGGCGACAACCTAATTGAAAAAATTATAGAAGACCAAAGAAATAGTGAACAAAAATCTATAGACCATTACCTTGTGTATGGCAATAAAGTTTTCGATAAGCGAACAAAATTGGAATGGGCTCGCTGTAGCATCGGACAAATATGGGAGGATGACACCTGTACAGGAACGCCCTCTAGATTTAATTGGTATACAGCCCGTAATTTTCAGCGAGACGGCTGGCGCTTGCCAACAAAAGAGGAGATGACCACCTTAATCGAGTGTGGGACAGATAAGCAAAAAACTGCACTGGAAGATGAGTATGATAGCTATTGTCTTGCGGATCATAATATTCCCACTATCCATCAATCCGTCTTTCCCAATACGCCATCGACACTCTATTGGACTGCCACTGAAACTCGTACTCTCTGCTGTGCCTGGTGGCTGGATTTTAGAGGTGGAGGATTCGGTACAGACGGAGGAAAAAATATCGCCATGTCAGTGCGTTTAGTTAGAGACGGACCTGATTCGCTGTAATGAAGTTTTGCTAATGGTCAGTCCAAATGGCAGCTTAATAAATTGCAAATAGAATAAAAAACTTTAAAGATGACCTGGAGCTGATACCTGACAGCCTGACAACAATCGACCAAAGAGATCTTCATAAAGCTGGTATAGGTTCTCTTCATTAATTCGAAACAAGGTGGCTCGTGATAATTTAGTCGATCCCAAGTGATATAGACGGTGCAATTGTGCTGTCATATTCTCAACAATGTCTCTTACAGCTATTGCAGCTTTAAGGTTTATGCGGGCGAGCTAAATATTCACGGCTTTGCATTTCAAGCAAGCGGCTTTGTGTCCGCTCAAACTCAAACACTAACTTTTGACCGCTATATAACAAATGAATCGGTTTCTCTGCAGAGATAATTAACTTCACACTGCGATCATAAAACTCATCAACTAAATTAATAAAACGTCTGGCTTGATCTTCTTTCTTTTCTGTTAGCTCAGGGACATTAGATAAGAGCACCTCATGATATTCCATCGCAATATCAATATAGTCATTTTGTGATCGAGGGCCATCACAAAGCGCTTTAAAATCAAACCACACAACATCTTCGGCATGATAACGGGAAGGGATACTTCGACCACCAATATCCAAGGCGACATTTTCTCTCACTTCGTTAATATCGGGAACGAGGCTATCGAAACTTTTACGCAAACTACTGTCTGCCTCATCATCCAGTGGATGATGATACAACTCTGCTTGCTCAAGTAAGCGAAGCCGGTAATCCATTCCACCATCGACATTAACGACTTCTGTATATTGTTTGACTAATGCAATAGCGGGCAAGAAGCGAGCTCGTTGAAGTCCATCTTTATACAGACCATCAGGCACAATATTGGATGTCGCCACAAGAGACACCCCTTGGTTAAATAAGCCTTTTAATAAGCCCGCTAAAATCATGGCATCGGTAATATCTGAAACAAAGAACTCATCAAAACAAATAATGCGTGCTTCGTTAGCTAGACGTTCCGCAACAATATCCAGCGGATTTTTTTGCTGTTCCAAAGTTTTTAGCTCATCGTGAACACGGCGCATAAAACGATGAAAATGAACGCGCATTTTTCTTTTGACGGGTAAGCTATCATAAAAGATATCCATCAAATAAGTTTTACCCCGACCAACACCACCCCAAAAATATAAACCTTTTTCTGGCTCACTGCTTGCCAACCCCAAAGTCTTTCGTAAACGCCAAGACAATGATTGCTCTCGCTGCTCTGCTGCGACTAAACGGTGATAAAGTAAATCGAGCTTCCCCATCGCCATTTCCTGAGCGGTGTCTTTGCTAAAACCGAGCTGCTGAATGTCCTGCTGGTAGCGTTGCAGGGGTGTTAAAACCATAAATGCTTCCCAAATCGATAAATTGAGGTACTGTAGACATCAGCCTTATTTTTGACAAGAGCTTTTTGGTGTGAAGTAATGCAATCACTACAAGAGTAGCGGTATACTTGACCATACCAGAAGGTAATGACTTGCTAGAGCTAATTAACTATAACAATGCCCTGATAGCCAGAGCTGATATTCAGCAAGTGTGGTACATTATGTTTTACCGTCAGGCCATGGCTATTTACGATATGGCTTAGACGACTCAACTATCGATAAATTAGGAGCTTTCTTGTGTTCACTCTTTCTACACTTATTGGCGTAGCGGTACTCATGCTGGTGATCGGCTGCGTAATTGGGGCACTCATGGTTCGCACACTTTCCCCCCAAGAGCAGAAGTCAAGAAATTTGGAGAGTAAGCTCCAAGAGTCTGAGAAAAAGCTAACACAGTATCAGCAAGAGGTAACTGAACACTTCGCTCAAACAGCCAAGCTAGTCAACACCCTTACCCAAAGCTACCGGGATGTACATGAGCATCTTTCCAGTGATGCACTAAAACTTGCCAATGTTGATATCAGCAGGCAACTATTAAAAGATGCGTCTAGTGATAGCGACAATCTTCTTAATAGTGATTCAGATATGGCCGAAGAAGATTTTCAACCTCCTAGAGATTGGGCACCCAAAACGCCTGGTTCAGAGGGAACGCTGAGCGAAAACTTCGGCTTAAGGGATGATGATTACGGCCATCCAGAGCATCAAACCAAAGTCAATTAGTTGGCTTTTTTGCGGGTCTGACGATGATGCGCTTTCTTACCAGCTATATCTTACTTCCAGCTGTTATTGGGCTATTGCTTGGCTTAGGTATTATTCTCAGCCAACCTGAGCTTCGCTATGCGATGGGAGAACAGCTGGCTACCTTTCTTCTTCCCAAGTCGTATCGCCCTGTCTCTTATGCAGCCGCTGTCGCTAAAGCGGCTCCTGCGGTTGTTAATATCTCGACACAAAAGCGCATAAACCTTCCCCGAAACCCTCTCTTTGACGATCCCCTGTTCCGACACTTTTTTAATAGTGCGGATATTCCTAAACAACAAAAAATGTCCTCAGCTCTAGGCTCAGGCGTTATTATTAACCAAGAAGGTTATTTGTTAACGAATTATCACGTTATTCAAGATGCCGAAGAAATTTTTGTTTCGCTTTATGACGGTAGAAATTTAAAGGCGAAGGTTGTTGGTATTGACGCAGAAACTGATCTTGCGGTTTTAAAAATTCCTGCTGACAATATTAATACCATCACACTGGGCGAACCTCAGCAAGCGCTGATTGGCGATGTTGTCTTAGCCATTGGCAATCCATTCAACATTGGACAAACCGTCACCCAAGGAATTATTTCTGCAACAGGACGCCATGGTCTGGGACTCAATGTTTACGAAAATTTTATTCAAACGGATGCCGCCATTAATCCCGGCAATTCAGGTGGCGCATTAATCGATACCGATGGCAATTTACTAGGCATCAATACCGCAATTTTGAATCGCACGAAAGACGGGTCCTCCATTGGTATTGGTTTTGCTATCCCTGCGGATGTTGCAGTCAACATAATGGATGACATCATTACCAATGGTGAGGCTATTCGCGGCTGGCTCGGAATCGAAGCGCGTACACTCAACCCCGATATTATTCGCAGTTACAATTTAAAAAATGTGAATGGTGTATTAATTACTAGCGCCTATCCCGATGGACCTGCGGATAAAGCCGGTTTACTACCCGGGGATATTTTAACCCACATTAATGACAAACCCGTCGGCAACGGCCGCGAAGGAATGAATTTAATTGCCCAAGTTCGCCCCAACGATAAAGTACAAATTACAGCATTACGCAACGGTGAAAAATTATTCTTAACCGCTATTGCTGCTAAGCGACCAAAAGAGTTATAGGGAATCATTCTTTTACCCTAAACTCCGCTGAACGCGCATGCGCCTCTAATGATTCCCCTCTCGCTAATACAGAGGCTACTTGACCTAAGCTATCTGCACCTTCAGCAGAACAGTGAATAATAGAGCTGCGTTTCTGAAAATCATACACACCCAAGGGCGATGAAAAACGTGCGGTACCAGAAGTGGGTAATACATGATTAGGGCCGGCACAGTAATCCCCCAAGGACTCAGAAGTATAGCGGCCCATAAAAATTGCCCCGGCATGGCGAATATCATCTAAATAAGATTCGGGATCAGCAACCGATAACTCCAGATGCTCTGGCGCAATGCGGTTGATCAGTTGCAATACGTCTTGCTTATCCTTAGCTTTAATTAATACACCACGGTTAGCTAATGAAGCTTGAATGATTTTTTGTCGCGACATGGTCGGTAGAAGCTTATCGATACTACTCGCAACTCGCTCTAAAAAATCATTGTCTGTTGTGATAAAAATAGATTGCGCCTGCTCATCGTGTTCTGCTTGAGAAAATAAATCCATAGCAATCCAATCGGGATCGGTTTGACCATCACACACGACTAAAATTTCTGATGGCCCGGCAATCATATCAATCGCCACTTGACCAAAAACTGCACGCTTGGCCGTAGCAACATAAATATTTCCTGGACCAACGATCTTATCCACTTTGGCGATTGACTCTGTCCCATAAGCCAAAGCCGCGATGGCCTGCGCACCACCTACCGTTATGATTTTATCGACACCTGCAATAGCTGCTGCCGCCAATACCATATCGTTTAACTCACCATCAGGTGCGGGGACAACCATCACCACTTCCAGCACACCCGCTACCTTCGCGGGTATCGCATTCATCAATACTGATGAAGGGTATGAAGCTTTACCGCCCGGAACATACAAGCCAACACGATCCATCGGCGTAATTTTTTGTCCAAGAACGGTGCCGTCTGCTTCTGTATATTGCCAAGAGTCTTGCCGTTGCTTTTCGTGATAATGTCTAACCCGTGCCGCAGCCACTTCAAGTGCGTTTTTTTGGCCCACTGGAATTCTATTCAGCGCTGCCATTAAATCCGTAGAAGAAATAATTAGCTCATCAACATCTACCAACTGACGGCGATCAAAACGATTGGTGTATTCAATCAACGCAGCATCGCCTCGAAGACGAATAGCTTGAATGATTTCCTCGACTATCTGCGCAACAGCCGGATCAGAAACGGAGTCCCAGGCGAGCAATTGCTCTAGCTCTTTATCGAAAGAACTATCGGTAGTAACTAAACGACGAATAGACATAATAAAAATATAATAAAAGCATGGGAGATATGTGCTTTATATTGAAGCACGTTAAAAAATAGCAAGGTCATACCCGCGTAAGCGGGTATCCAGTGTAATCGGGGCCGCTCTGAGTCTGGATTCCCGCTTGCCCTACACGGACGTAGGGTACTTCGAGCAGCGCAGTTGCAGATCTGCGGGAACGACACCGTTAATAGCAAATACATTGACACTAGCTCAGTGCGTTTTCAATGAATTACTAACAACCCTCCTTAGTAACATCTAGAGCCTTAGCGATAGAATCAATCAAGGGTTGCATCAGATGGTGTTTCATTTTCATAGATGCTTTGTTGGCAATCAAGCGAGAACTAATGTCCGCTATTTCAGTCCGCGCTTCCAGGCCATTGGCCCTTAAGGTGTTACCCGTATCAACAATATCAATGATTTCATCGGCCAAGCCCATAATGGGCGCTAGCTCCATGGCCCCATACAATTTGATGATATCGGCTTGCTTACCCTGTGCGGCATAAAATCGGCGAGCAACGTTGACGTATTTAGTGGCAACTTTAATACGACCTGTTTTTTCGGGTTCGCCCTTAATGCCTGCCGTCATCAGCTTACAACGAGCAATCCCTAAATCGACAAGAGAATAAAGCCCGTCACCCCCATGTTCCATTAAGGTATCCTTACCCGATACCCCCATATCTGCCGCGCCAAATTGAACGTAAGTAGGGACATCGCTACCACGCAAAATTAATAAACGCACATTGTCACGATTAGTGGCAAATGCAAGCTTGCGACTTTTTGCAATATTTTCTGTGGGTTCGATACCAGCAGCCGCTAATAACGGAAGTGTTTCCTCTAAAATGCGGCCTTTTGTCAGTGCAATGGTTAACTGAGACATAATCTACTCTTTTTAACCTGGGACTCTGCGAATGTTAACGCCCAGTAATTGCATTTTTTCTTCAATACATTCATAACCACGATCAATGTGATAAATACGATCCACCACTGTATCACCGTCAGCAACCATGGCTGCAATAACGAGACTGGCAGAGGCACGTAAGTCGGTGGCCATTACTGGCGCCGCCTTAAGGCGTTCAACACCGGTAATAATGGCCGTATTACCTTCCAGCTTAATTTGAGCCCCCATGCGATTGAGCTCGTGAATCTGGATAAGGCGGTTTTCAAAAATAGTTTCAATCACCGTGCCCACACCTTCGGCTACCGTATTCATTGCGGTAAATTGGGCCTGCATATCCGTTGGAAAAGCCGGATAAGGGGCCGTCTTTAAGCTCACCGCTTTTGGACGATTACCTTTCATATCTAGCTCTATCCAATTTTCCCCTGTACTGATGTGCGCTCCCGCTTCTTCGAGTTTCAGCAGTACTGACTCAAGAATATCAGCACGAGTGTCTTTCAACTTCACGCGCCCGCGCGTTGCTGCTGCTGCGGTGAGATAGGTACCGGTTTCAATACGATCAGGCATCACATCGTAGTAACAACCTTTAAGAGATGGCACACCCTTAATGGTTAATGTAGCCGTGCCTATACCTTCAATGTCTGCCCCCATGGCAACTAGGCAATGCGCTAAGTCAACAATTTCTGGTTCACGAGCGGCATTTTCTAGCACGGTAGTGCCATCAGCCAATACCGCCGCCATCAATAAGTTTTCGGTGCCTCCTACAGTGACCGTATCCATAAAAAAGTGGGCACCTTTTAAACGGCCATCACAGCGAGCACGAATATAACCCTCATCAACATCAATGGTGGCCCCCATGGCTTCTAAGCCCCGCAGGTGAATATCGACAGGGCGGCTACCAATAGCACAACCACCAGGGAAAGACACATTGGCTTCACCATAACGCGCGAGCATGGGGCCTAACACGAGGATTGATGCGCGCATGGTTTTCACCAACTCATAAGGCGCTGTGTACTCTTTAATGGTATTCGCATCAATTTCGACGCTCATTTTTTCGTTCAATGTCACCGCTAAACCCATACTACGCAACAGAGCCAACATGGTTGTGACATCGTTCAAGTGGGGTAAGTTACCGATAACCATCGGGGTCTCGGACAATAAGGTGGCCGCCAAAATAGGCAGTGCAGAGTTTTTTGAACCTGATATACGGATTTCACCGTTAATCGGGCCTCCACCTTTGATAATCAATTTATCCATCAAAAAATCTTACGTTATAGGTTAAAAGATGAAGCCAAGCGTTTACTCAGGCTGCCATTGGTTTGGCGTTAGCGTTTTCATATTAACGGCGTGTATTTCGCCACTGGCAATTCGGTCATTAAGAGCGGCATACACTCGCTGTTGTTTTTTAATGGGAGACAAGCCCGCAAACAACTCGCTGACAACCAAGACATTTAAATGGCTGCCTTCAAAATCGGCTTGTATTTTTTGTGCCCCAGGAAAGTGTTGCTCTAACAATTCGGTAATGGCATTAATATCCATGGCATCGCTCTTTGTAGCAAAATCAAAACGCGCCAGTGTAATAAAAAAACAGAGAGGATGCACCCTTTAAGGATGCAAGATAGTGATGATAATCACAATTGAAGTAGATGTAATAACGATACTCGCTCCCATGCTCTGCGTGGGAGCGCATAAATTAGCTCAACACTTGTAAATAGCATAAACCTATACAAGTTTTGAATGTTGCGCAAACTGGTAGTCAGATATGCATTCCCACGCAGAGCGTGGGAACGAGAAATTGGAATAGTCGTAACAATATTATCTAGACTACTTGGTCAAATAGCTGGCCTGGTTCCTGATACAAACCGTTGGCATTAGTCGATGTAATACGGCGAGTCAAATCAATAAATTGTTGTGTGAGATCACGAGGAGGCTCAATATCGTTGGAGGAATCCCCTTTTTCATCACTACTAGCATTAGCAGGCTGTGAACGCTCGCTATTGATAATGGGCCTTGACTCGGCACGTTCAACGTCAGGCTCTGCCTCTTCTCGCTGTTCAGAGCGTTCCTGCTCGGCAAGGCGCTCTTCTCTTTGCAAATTAGCCAATTCCACGCGCGCTTCTGCCTCCATTTGAGTGGCTTCTGCTGCTACCTTGCGATCTTGAGATGATGGTTCAGAGGGCGCTAGAGCTGCTCTTCGAATAATTTGGGCTTTTTCAATGGTCGCTTGTGGATCTCCACTAACACCGCCCGTACTAATAGAAACTTCACCACCTACGGCATAATTGATACCATCAGGCCCACGCTCAAATTGATAGCGTGGCGCACCCGCGTACTGTCCACCTACAGCGGCATGCGCTCTTTCATGGTTGCGAACTTCACGATCACGGGCAGCCAGCTCGCTTATTTGCTGCTGTTCTATGCGTTGCTGCTGAGCTTCAAGTCGTTGCTGTTGTTTATCTTTCTCTTGCTCCTGAGCGTTTTCACTTGATAGTGATTGATCGGACGCCGCCGGCTTTTGTTTCTCAGTCGTCGAGTTTGCATTGCTGGACTCTCCTGCCGATGTCAGCGGCTTTAAAACAGAACCATTATTCTCAGCGGGTTTTTCAGTAGACAGAGGCTCTACCGTCGCCTGGGACGAAAAATAGGATTGGGGTTGGTTCGATGTAATACCAATATTCATCGTTTATCTTACGTCATTAAGTTTTGATGTCGATCAATGCACCTAAGGCTTCATCGGCCACTTTGATAATACTTGCTGATGCATCGAATAGATTTTGTTGCTTTTGAATATTAATCAGTGGTTCAACAATATCTGTTGCTACCGCCGTGGTGCGCTCTACTGTGCCGGAACGCACTAGCTCATTGGCAGACTCCAACATAGAACGACTACTGTTTTGTAGACCATTAACACCTTGCTGAAATACAGTGCTTATACCGGTATTTACTCCACCATTACTGCTTATCATAGAGACCATCCCGAACATTGATTAAAATTCATACTTCTATCAATATTATATTAAATCAACATTGGACAAAAAACAGCCGAAAAAAACGCAACTTTAAGACTGATTTCCTACTAAAACATCAGGACTGCAATATTTTGCCTATATCCAAAAACTCGGCGGCATGATTTGCCGGTGTTTTAGACAAAAAAGGTATATGGCCTAATAAAGGCGCAGGTATCGCCCTTTCTAAATAGGCTAAATTAGCGTTTTCTACGTCCATATTCCCATCAATTTGGTTGGCTACCCAGCCAGCTAGCTCAAGCCCATCTCTTTGAATCGCTTCAACACTCAATAGCGCATGATTAATACACCCTAAACGCATACCAACCACCAGAATAACCGGAATTGCTAACAGCTTAGCAAGATCGGCCAATGTTTCGCTTGTATTCAATGGGACACGCCATCCACCCGCACCTTCCACCAGTGCAAAATCGTGGGGCTTTTGCAGTGTGGAGCGACAAGACTCAGCCAGCACAGACGCCTTTAATGAAATACCCGCTTGCTCTGCCGCAATATGCGGAGCAATAGCGGGCTCAAGGGCAATAGGATTAACCTCTTGATAGAATAAGGGCTGCGTCATAGCAGCTTTCAAAGCCAAAGCATCCCCATTCACTAAGCCTTCCTTACGGAGATCGCAACCTGCCGCAACCGGTTTAAGTGCCAGAGTACTCAAACCTTTGTTTTTGGCACACTTCAGCAAAGCCACACTCACAAAGGTTTTTCCGACATCGGTATCAGTACCCGTTATAAAAAACTGTTTCATCATCTTACTCTCCATTGAAAGTGGTCAATATTATAGAGATGAGACTGTATGAAATGTCAGAAAAATTAAAGGAAGCTCTGACTCATTTCGAATACACTGAGCCCCAAACCTTTCAAATAAGATAACGCCACTAATATTTTCAATAAATGTGTTACTGACGAAAGCGAAATGACTATCCATCTCTTATAAATAGCATTTCAAGCTGCAATTTATTTAAAACCTGCTTTACTTAGTGATACCACTTTAATAAAAGAGATCACTAGTGAAAGTCATTTTGCTATGGATGATTACCCCGATGTTGCTTGCTCAAATATTACTTGGGCTGGTTTGTGCGTGGGCATTACATTCCCAAGCTTATTCCTTTTCTGGAACAGTTGTCTTCTATATCACCTGTGAAATAATTTTTGCTGTCGCTTTTTATATCATTTATAAACGTGCAGTTAATGCTCCCTTGGTGAGCCTTAAAAAAGCCATTCATAATTTAATCGACAATAAAGATCTACAAACCCATATTCCTATTACAGGCTCTCATGGTATTGCTAGTATCCTAAAAATGTTTGATGAACTTATCGACCACTTTGATGCTACCCTCATCAAAATTAGTGGTTCAGCGGCCCGACTAGTTCCCATGTCACAAGAACTAGCAGATACCAATATGGGGCTTAGCCAGCGTAATTTAATACAAAAAAAACATAATGAGAGCATTGCTACAACCTTAAATAATGTGCGGAAATCTTCTGTAACCATGACAACAGCCATTACAGAAATCATGACCACAACGGAATCCAGTAACAATACCATTCGCGATAGTGTAAAAACGGTTGATAAGAGCTATCACTCCATTCATCGTTTAGCCAAAGAAACAGAAACCGCGGCGAACATTACCCAAAAGTTACACGAAAGCAGCCGTGAAATTGGCGAAGTCGTCGGCATGATTAATACAATCGCAGAACAAACCAATTTGCTTGCGCTAAACGCAGCCATTGAGGCCGCTCGGGCTGGCGAGTCGGGACGAGGCTTTGCGGTGGTTGCTGATGAGGTGCGCAACCTCTCAATCAAAACACAAGAATCAACACACAAAATTGAGGAAATGATACAGGTCATTCAAAATGACGTTGATAATGTGATGAAAACGATGAAGGAAAGCCAGGAAGCCAGCGAAGCAAGTGTTATCAATATTGACAAAGTAAAACAGCAATTTGATCTGATCCACCAACAAATAGACCAAATTACCGATAAGTCTTACGGCATTAACAGTGCCATTGAAGCCCAACGGGGTTTTATTACAAAAGTCATAGAAGAAAACGATGAAATGAATGAAATCAATGAGGATATCGTTACCTTTACTAAGGAGAGCGCAATCTCTGAAAAAGACTTAATTAACCTTGGTAATTACATCAATCAATATTTAAGAGAATTTTCACTTTCGCAAAATAAGTTCGACACCAGTATGCGAGAAAAGAAAAAACCTCAATATGACGAACCAGAAAACGAAGGTGATGACATTATGTTGTTTTAACTAAAATACCATTATAATGATTCAAATATTTTTAGAAGTGCCCTATAGTTAACAACAAATACTCATTATGCTTTCAATAAAAAAAAGAATACCAATATTTTTTTCCATTTCCCTACTTATCCCCTCTTTCCTATGGGCCGATGCAACAACACTGCAAAGCTACCAGGCATTTAGCGAAAAAATCATAACTGGAATCAATAATCGAGACTCAAAGACAATATCGGACGTTATTGATTTAACGCCTGCTCTAGACAAAGCATTTTCTGGATTAGTTATCAGCAAAGAGTGGGAAAGCTCGTTTCGCTCCACTATAAAAAATGCTAATTTAGGAAAGCAATTATTACAGCACATGCCCGATAATGGCTATGCAAAACAACTGCGAGTTGCAAATGATAACAAGATAGGAAAAACCTTGATTCGCCTGGACATGGGCGATAGTGGCAATAGCTACCTGGATTTTCACTTATCAAAAACAGGCAACAAGATTAGCATCGTCGACTGGTATGACTACTCTACTGGTCAGCTTTATTCCGATCTCCTCCGTCAAATTATCGTTTTTTCTTCACCTACCCCAACGGTGATAGGCAAAGTTTTTGATATTGCTTCCGGTAAAAAAGAGCAAAATACGGAATTATTAACATTAATTGAGCTGTACAAAAAAGGGGAATATAAAGGCTTAATTCAACACTTTCTTCAACTTGATGAAACGCTCAGAAAATCAAAAGTGCTTAACACTATTGTGTATAAGTCGAGCACATTGATAAACGATCAAGATGTGTATTACCAAGTATTGGCAAATATCGAAAAATACTTTAAAAATGATCCGGGCATGGCTTTTGTTCTTATTGATTACTACTACCTTGAGGGAGACTACCAAAAAGTATTGGCCACAACCAATCTTCTGCGTGAATCTTTTGGCGCAGAAGATGCTGGACTTATGGTAATTAATGCCAATACCTTGATTGAAATGGGCAACGCTGACGAAGCGGAAAAACAAGCCGCTCGCGCCATTCAATTAGAACCGGAATATGAGTATGCTTATCTGTCTCTGGTGAGTGCTCAAGTATTGAAAGAACACTATGGCCAAGCAATAAAAACAGCTGAAATACTAGAAACTCGATTTGGTTACGACTTCGGACCTGAGTCATTAGCAGAAAATGAAACCTTTGCAGGCTTCATAGTATCCGAGGAATATAGTAATTGGCGTAAGCGCCCGTAATATAGGAAGCTCTGTTTACTTTTTTCTTAAAACCCAAAAATACACTTCATAAGTTGCCGGATAAAATCTCTGATTTTCTGAAAATGGGTACGCATTTAAAAGTGCTTGGAGACGTCGCCTCCCGGTTAAGGTTTTCCTTTGGCCATCATTCACATTATGGGCACCTAACAACTTCAACTCTTGCAATAAAGTGCGTACCGAAGCATATTCCAAAATGACCCTTTTGCTTTCACACGACTCAACAGTAAAGTCGTGAAGATCAATAGCCCGCTTCCATTCATCAAAATTAACGAAATGATTAACGTGCACCAAGTTATCCACATTCGACCAAGCCATTTTTAATTCATGTAAAGTATCAGGACCCAAGGTCGTGAAAGCCAATAAACCTTGCTCATTTAGAATACGATATATGTTTGTAAATAACTGATCTAATTTTTCACACCATTGCAAAGCCATATTAGAAAAAATGCAGTCAATACTCTCATCTGCTAATGGTAAATTTTCGGCATCCCCGCAGATTAAATATCGTGACTCCTTGTTTTTCGCTTGTGACTGGATATGATGCAGCATACCTTCAGCGAGGTCCAAACCTACGTACTCCACATGCGCATAAAGGGACTGTATTTTTTCTTGAAAAAAACCAGTACCACAACCTAGGTCCATACATCTCTTCTGAGTATTGTCTGCATGCTGTCGCCGTATCACTTTCTCAAGCAAATCCATTAATTCAAGTCCCATATCTCGCTGAAAATAAGCGACTTGGTCGTAAGTTTCGGCAGAACGACTAAAGGAGCGAGCAATTTTAACCTTATCGATCATTGCCTTTCCCCCTTTAGAACACTTCGAATAAAAGCGTGCAAAATGGGAATAAGATTTTCCGTAGGATAGTGCAAGAGATGCCCTGAACTAGGTAAAACTTCTACGCGATGTTGCGCTTTCATAACACTAGAAAATGCATAAGCACTACTCACCGGCACTAAACTGTCGTGCTGCCCAAAACAAAAAAGGGACGGTGTCACTAAGGAAGACAACTCTCTTGTATTATCCAAACGTTCCAATAGCTTCAAACCTGCATGTAACTGCTCTTTATCAGCTATGTACTCTTGTTTCTGTAACCATTGTTTTTGTTGTGCGGCCTGCGCATCACCATAAACTTCAAGCGCAATAAAACGTTTTAGAGCCTGGGACACATTGCGCTCGAAAATGCTTAGAAATTGTTTAAAAGTATCAAGGGACATAGCATCAGGCCACGTTTCTTTCGCCACAAAAACTGCGTTGCTAGCTAAAGTAATTAGAGCCCTTACTTTTTGGGGATACTGAGCGGCAATACGCAACGCCAGCATACCACCGAGAGACCAACCACAGAGAATAGAATTCTCTTGTAGTTGCGATGCAATGTGTTGACAGAGTTTATTCTCTGTGTCGATAAGGTCTGATTGACAATAGCTTATATTGATCGCATTAACACGCCCTACACTTTCAAAGAAAGGCAGCAACGGTTCCCAAATACGATGATCACAACCCCAACCATGTAATAGAACAATCTGTGATGACATCAACGAATTCTTACTCCAGGAGGAATAATTTGATCGAGCAATATCAACAAACGAGCAACATCTTCTTCGGTATGTTCAGTTGAAAAAGAAATGCGTAAACGTGCCGTACCTTCGGGAACGGTTGGTGGACGAATTGCACCTACCAACACACCTTGTTCTCTCAGTTGTTTCGCAACATCCATCACGAGGAGGTCGTCATTAAGAACTAAAGGTTGAATAGGCGTTTGTGAAGGCATTAATGTCAATCCCATTGATTGAGCGCCTGCACGAAATTGTGCAATGCGCTGGTTTAAATGCTCTCGCCGCCACGCTTCTGTTTTTAACAGAGACAAGCTCGTTAGAGTGGCCGCAGCAACGGCTGGTGGTAACGCTGTTGTATAGATATAGGGACGCGCAAATTGAATAAGGCTTTCGATTAGTATCTGGGAGCCTGCAACAAAGGCGCCAAACGTACCAAAGGCTTTCCCTAATGTTCCCACTAGAATGGGAAGTTGTTGCGGTAATAAGGCAAAATGCTCTGCACATCCCCCACCCTGCTCACCCAGCACTCCAAAGCCATGGGCATCATCCACCATTAAATGCGCTTCATACTTTTCACAGAGCTGAGAAATCTCAGGTAAGGGGGCCAAATCTCCATCCATACTAAAGACACCATCGACAACAACCAATTTTCTACTCGTACTATCACTTAATAATTGTTGAAGCTGCTGTAAATCATTATGTTGGAAACGCTTCAATTTAGACCCACTCAGTAAACCCGCATCGATTAGAGAGGCATGGTTAAGCCGGTCTTCGAGAACAGTATCCCCACGATTTGCCAAAGCAGATATGACGCCAAGATTAGCCATATACCCTGTCGATAATAGTAAAGCTCGCTCGCGACCGGTAAATTCAGCTAAGGCTTGCTCTAATAAATGATGGTAATGAGAGTGGCCTGAGACCAAGTGAGAAGCACCACTCCCGACCCCCATTTCGGCAGAGGCACACTGAAATGACTCAACCACCCTAGGATGATTGGCTAGCCCCAAATAATCATTACTACAAAAGGCGAGATAATCTGCGCCCTCAACCTGAACATGGGTAGTTTGCGGAGAAGACAACACCATTCGGCTGCGATAACGTTGCTCTTGTTTGCGTTGCACCAAAGCAGCAAAGAGCTCTCGATCTAAACGTTCACTCACACTCGTTACCTATCATTCAGCCGCTAGGATCTATTGAACATTAACCCGCAGCGTCATAAAACAGCGTGTTATCAACTTGTGAAGATTGGGGATTAAAAGTCTGTACCGCCGGTGCATCACGACCTATTCGACGCTCTTCCACAGCACTGTATGGCTCGGGTTCGATACCCAGACGCTTGAACAGCTGCATATCTTTATTCGCTTCAGGATTTGGCGTCGTTAATAACTTTTCGCCATAGAAAATAGAATTAGCGCCCGCAAAAAATGCCATGGCTTGCATTTGCTCATTCATTTCTTCGCGACCAGCGGACAAGCGTACATGAGAGTGCGGCATCATAATACGAGCCACTGCAACGGTACGGATAAAATCGAATGGGTCCAAGTCGTCTAGCTTTTCAAAAGGTGTACCTTCGACTTTAACTAACATATTGATAGGTACAGATTCAGGATGAACTGGCATATTCGCCAACTGGATTAATAGACCCACTCGATCCTGCTCTCCTTCCCCCATTCCCACAATGCCACCGGAACAAACCTTCATACCCGCATCGCGAACATTGGATAGCGTATTCAAGCGGTCTTGGTAAGTGCGTGTGGTAATAATCTCGCCGTAATATTCTGGAGAGGTATCTAGATTATGGTTGTAGTAATCTAAACCGGCATCAGATAAGGCCTGAGATTGCTCCGCATCGAGCATACCCAAGGTCATACAGGTTTCTAAACCGAGAGACTTAACGCCCTTAACCATCTCAAGCACGTAAGGCAAATTTTTATTGTTAGGCGAGCGCCAAGCTGCCCCCATACAGAAACGTGTCGCTCCACTCGCCTTTGCCGCTTTCGCCTCCTCGATCACCTTTTCCACTTGCATGAGCTTTTCTTTTTCTAGCCCAGTATCGTAATGCGCACTCTGAGGGCAATATTTACAATCTTCCGGACAAGCTCCCGTTTTAATGGAGCATAAGGTACTCACTTGGACATGATTCGGATTGAAATGCTGGCGATGGACCGTTTGTGCTTGAAAAAGCAAGTCATTGAAAGGTAACGCGAACAAGGTGCTAACCTCGTCTCGCTGCCAATCGTGGCGAATAGTAATATCTTGCGCATGTTCAGACATGTGTAAACCTTTATATCAAGCTCAAAGCAATATTGAAGATAAGACAAAAGGAACCAATCTTAGCAAGCCATAACACGCTGTCAACCAAAAATAGCACCCCAGGTTTACTACCAATCTATTCCGGTTAACTAAATACTTAACAGAAAGCCATTTATTCGGGCTTAGTAGTGCAATAATATTGGTGTTCTAACGCCAAAATTAAGACGTAAACGGTAAACCTTCTCAAGAATTTAGGATAATATGCCTTAATAATCAGCTCTATATTTCCTATAGTTTGCCAACTTCTTTTTCCATAAACCAACCGTAGAGAATCACTTAACTCAATGAAAATGCTGTTATTACATGGCTCCAGATCAGCAGCCAGCGTATTAAACCCTCTAGCCACTGCTTTAGGAAACGCCAACACTTTTATACCGTTAAACATGCTAGGACATGGTGGCCGCCCCATTCCAGACACGCTTTCTGTAAAGGCGATGGCTGAAGATATACTAGAACAGATGGATGAAAGAGGAATAGATGCTGCTTATATCTTTGGTTACAGCTTTGGCGGTTACCTGGCTTTGTATCTATCACGTTTTTACCCTGAGCGGGTTTTAGGCGTAATTACACTAGCAACAAAAGTAATTTTTGATGAACATACTGTCAACTTGTTTACAAAATTATCCAGCGTAAATCGTATTCGAGCCCATGAATCTCGACTGGCCGAAATGAATACACTCTACCCATCAACAAACTGGGAGCCACTGGTGGAACAGTTGGCAGCTATTTACACAGAACTGGGCAAACATCCGGCTTTATCTGAGGCCGATTTTAAATTAATGGAGAGACCAACGTTGGTTATATCCGCCAATCAAGATCAGATTGTGCCCTGGTCCGAATCGCTAAGGCTAGCCGTGTCGATACCTGGAGCGCATCATTTTACTTTCGCTGGAGTAGCCCATCCGCTAGAAATTATCCCGATAACACTTTTAAAAGACGCCATTAGCCATTGGCTTGATGTCCATCATTATTAAACAGGCTTTAGTCGGGCTAATGACAGACTTAATGACTTAATGAAAGGAAACGTATTAACGAGTTAAGTCTGAAAACAAAATAGCGGTTAACTCATAAGACTCTAGAGCTAGACAAAGAGCCGAATAATTCGAGGGTCTGGTCAATAGCCAGATAGGGCAAGCCCAATTCTTCCAGCCACCCTTTACTATCCTGGCTTTTGAGCATAGCAATACTTGAACAAGACCCAGCTAGCAAGCATGTATCAGCGACGACTGACACGGAGGCGTAGGCAGGCTGAATACTCTGACCCGTCAGCGGGTTCAAAAGATGGGAGTAACGCTTTCCGTCCACAATCATATAGCGTTCATAGTCACCGCTGCTTGCAATTGCACCTGACAAGATATCAACAGCGGCAATTGCGGTGTTGGGCTCTCTGGGGTGACGAATGCCAACGCGCCATGGCTCACCATCTGGATGAGGGCCAACGACCCGAATATCGCCGCCAAGGTTTATCAATCCGTGCTCAATAGCATTATCGAGACAAAGTGTCGCCAAAACATCAGCCGCATATTCTTTTACAAAACCACCAAAGTCAATTTGCATTCCAGTATAGGGTAAGCGAAAGTATGGATCCTTCCACTCGATTTTATTCCAACCAATAATTGGCAGCAGAGCTTGTACCGATTCTTCAGAGGGGATTTGATCAGATTTAAAGTTCCAGATTTTCCGCAATACGCCCGAGCTAATATCGAATAAGCCATCGCTTTGCTCATACAACAGCCCTGCGTAATGAATTAGGTGCGCTGTTTCTTCATCAAGCTTGACTGGAGTACGGTTACCGGCACCTTGGTTAATCGTAGATGTCACACTCGTATTGTTGAAACGAGTATATTTTTCTTCGAGGCGCTTTAGCTCATCCATTAACAACTGGGTCACGCTTTTTGCTTGTTTCTCACTTTCAGCATATAACGTGAGCTCACAGGGGCTTCCCATTCCCCTAAAGCATGTGGAGTAAATCTTAAGCACAATTGGCCTGCTAAAACTTATAGTCGAAGCCAAGCATTATAAATTGAAAATCAACCAACCCTGGATTTAAATCACCTTCAGAGCTAAAACCTTTACCACTGTCGTAGTTTTCATATACCAGTTTAAGTGTACCGAATTCAAAACTTTTAGAAACTCCTAGGCGATAACGTACCGCACCGTAAGCAGATAAACGATAATCACTGGAGTAATAGCCATCGGCACGCTGCTCCGTATAATAATTTCGATAAAAATTGGCCTCTGTTTGATCGTACACACGAAGATCGCCTGAAAGCTGCCAAGTACCTATATTTTGATACCACCCCATACCTAAAGTATGAGATGAAACACCCCAGTTGTTATCGTAATAGCGATAATCTGCATGAATAGCCGCTGAATAACTGCTTAGATATTTGCGTAGTTTGAATTCAAGAGAGAGTTGATTTTTAGAGTCTGGCCTGTTGTCGCGATAGGCACTACCTCGAACAGAAGCAAATTTGTAAGGGTCTGATAAATACCCATCGTACACAGCGTAGCCCAAACCAGCGCCAACCAATAAGGTTTTATTAACAACCTGGGAAATTCCTATAGACAAAGACTCACTATCTTTTTCTTCTTCTCTAACACGACCCGGATCAATAGCTATATCACGTGTTGGCGTGATGGTGTCATCGGAAAATCCAAAACCAATATCAACAGTGGTATTTTTACCATTAAACCAAATACTAGAATTGATATTCGCACTGGTGGACTCATAATCATTTTCTGTAGACCGGCCGATACCAAGCCCAACTCGAGAACGCTCCTGATAAAAGTTCGCCGATAAGCTAATATCATCTCGACTCTCCTCGATAGTTGCCCCACTCATCACTTGAATCGGCTTACCATCAACATTGACTATATACCAAGGCGATGCTCCGGACATAGACTCTGTCACTACATCAGCATTCAGCACTACCTGCGAAGAGATAGGGGCAACAACACTCAACTGATGCACCTCAATATCATAACGCTCAACCGACTCACCGGTACTGGTAGTACTCGCCGCCTGCTCAGCCTCTTTATAATCCGTATAGCGGTACGACACCGTAAACTTATCTGGCACGCTCTGCGCCTGAGCATTTTTAGGAATCATTCCGGGTAACGACAATGCAGCGGTTGCAAGCGCCATTAACTTTTTATTTTTCATCTTAATTTCTACCACTTAGATTATCTTCAGGACGTCGCTAAAAATTAGGATAGCGACGACGCTCTTCACACTACTATTCTCTTTTAAAGAGAAAATGGTTGTATCAATTGCAACCACAACCACCGCCTGAGACCGCCGATCCGGAAGATGATGCCTCTTTAGAAAAATAAATATGATCACTTATTTTTTGTTCTAGAGGGTCAGAAATGAAAGCCATTTCCGGCCGAGACAAGGTTCCTTTTTCCCATGCACCCACATACTTGTAGGCACAAGCACTCAAGCTATGTAAACAAATAACCAGCGCGGTTAATTTAAGTACAATATTCATAACAGCTACCTACCTAAAAGGTGTTTATCAATAAGGGCTTCGATTTTTTTTCGGTCTTTCTCTTTAAAACCAACGTGCTTGTAAATAATTTTTCCCGTTTTATCAATTAAGTAAGCCGTTGGCATCCCTTGTATTTTATAAGCCTGAGGCATCTTGCCTTTAGGATCTAACAGTATTGGATAATCAACTGGATATTTCTCCAGAAAACCTAAGGCATCATCTAAGTTTTCATCCACATTAACAGCCACAACTTCAAAACCCTGTGCAGCATATTGGCTTCTGATCTCATTTAATATGGGCAGTGACTTCCTACAAGGCCCACACCACGAAGCCCAAAAATCCAAATAGACGAGTTTACCTTGGTAGTTATTAATGCCTGTCGTTTTACCCGATTTATTATTTTCCAACAGCTGTAACGGAATATTGATCGCTTTATCACCCTTATCGGCAGCATAAACACCACCGACCAAACTCAAGGTTAAAAAAGTTGCAGCAAGTAAAGATTTTGATATGTTCATGTGTTAACCACTTTTTATAAATTCATATAACATTCATCCAACCACGGTTTATTCATCACCAAAATAGTGTTACTACTAATCTTGGCAATCGATATATTGACAAAACATGATTGTTAGGAGTAGAAATACGTAACCAGCTTTTGAGAACATCGCTTCACCTCATCCATATAGTGATCAGAACATATCCAGCTAGTAGCTTAAAGAAAAGCTTGGATTATTAAAGCGATAAACGGGGATTCACATTATTGGCCTCAAACTCCGTTTCGACAGGATGTTACCAACAAAAAGTGAAAAAAACTGTGATACAAATACAATTTTACTTAGGGAGAAAGCCATGGATAGGCTATCACATATTTGCGACTGGATGACATTGAGACATCGCTGCATCATCTGTTCAGCGATAGGACCAGCCCCCATATGCCAACAATGTCTGTCTGATTACCTTATCTCACCACGATACAGTTGCCGGCAATGTGCCCTCCCTTTGGAGAATCATGCCATTATTTGTGGCGAATGCTTACGTCACCCCCCGACATTTGATAAGGCATTTTGCCCTTATTTGTATCGTCCCCCTATCTCCCAACTCTTAAACCAGTTTAAACACCATAGCAATCACATCATAGGCTATGCTCTCTGCCAACTGTTTTGTATAGCTATCAAAGAACACCATAATCAACAGCATATCCCCTTGCCTGACTATATTATCGCCGTCCCTCTTCACTGGCGACGACAATGGAAACGGGGTTTTAACCAAGCCGAATTATTAGCAGAAACCTTGGCGAGCAATTTAAACATCAATATGCTGTATGCGAAGAAAATTAAATCAACACAAACTCAAGAGGCATTATCGCGCCAAAAACGAATGCTTAACCTACGCAATAGTTTTATTTTCAAGAAAACCTTACAAGGCCAATCCATTGCTATCGTCGACGACGTAATGACAACAGGAGCAACAGCGAATCAACTTGCCTCTACACTCAAAAAAGCTGGCGCAGGAGAAGTGGCTATTTGGGCATTAGCAAGAACAGAAAAATAATATAAACATGCAATTAAGTATTAATATCATTATTTTCTGATATATTTAAACGTCATTATCAATAATGCGCACAAATAAATACCATGACACATGAAAAGATACATAAAAAGACACATGAAAAATTAAATCAAACGATTATTAGTAATTATATGTATGCGGGGGTGCTCCCCTTTTTTATCGGCGCTCTAGGACCATGGGTTTTTGCCGATCAAGAAAATTTTCTTACTACGTTTTTTATATTTTATTCATCACTTCTACTGGTTTTCTTAACGGGAACCCTGTGGGCGATTGCCTTATTTAGCGACATAACAAGCCCAGAAAGACACCGTCATTTCGCCATATTCTTTTCGCTATGGCCGGTGATCGGCTATTTTTTTCCGGCTATGGTTACCATTGCTCTATTACTAGTCGGGTTCCTCTTACTACTCTTCTGGGAAAAATGCTTTATCAATAGCCTATACCCTAATTGGTATCAAAAATTGCGACACCAGATTACTTTTATCGTGGTGGCGTGTCATATGCTAGCTATATTTAATCTATTAAAGGGATAAATAATAATGAAAACCATTGGTCTTTTAGGTGGAATGAGTTGGGAATCCACTGTTAGTTATTATCAACTAATCAATCAGGGAATTAACAAAGAACTCGGCGGGTTCCACTCCGCTAAAATTATTCTCAATAGTATCGACTTTGCTGAAATTGAAGCATTACAACATCAAGGAGAATGGGATAAAACTGCGGCTATATTGGCAAAAGCAGCTCAATCCATTCAAAATGCTGGCGCCGATTTTATACTAATTTGCACCAACACAATGCATAAGGTAGCCAGCGCGGTTGAGTCTGATATTGATATTCCTTTAGTGCATATTGCCGATGCGACAGGGCAAGCATTGGTTGAAAACCAGGTTAAAAATGTTGGCTTGCTCGGTACAAAATTCACCATGGAACAAGATTTTTATAAACAGCGTTTAAGTGATCAATTTAATCTATCTGTCCTGATACCAGAAGCAGACGAACGCGATGATGTTCACCACATTATTTACAACGAACTTTGCCAGGGTAAAATTAAGGAAACGTCAAAGCAACGTTATTTAGATATCATTAATAATTTACAAGAAAAAGGAGCAGAAGCGATCATTCTCGGTTGCACCGAGATTACTTTGTTGGTTAAACAAACTGACACGACTACGCCACTTTACGATACAACACAACTACACGCACAGTGCGCAATTGACCTTGCGATCAAAACTCAAAACTAAGAAGGAAGTCGACCACACTGTGTTAGCAATGTTTGCCATTGCCGAGTATGACGCTTTATCGTTCGGTCAAAATGTTTCCACTCACTAGTATTGCCTGTATATATCTGAGCCCAAAACTGCTTAAATTCTGGCTTTGGGTTCAACACATTCACTATACGGTCAACCGCTTGCAAAGTCCTACTAGCTTGTTGATGCAAAGCAGCTAAATAGGGCTGCACCTCACCAATATAAAATTTAAGAAAAACTGTATTGACCACTTCAAATTGGGCATTTGTCCTCTGCTTAAAACACAGAGGCTTGTTTTCTATCCGCAGACTCAACAAGCGTTCCGCCAAATCTACATAATAATATGCCAATTGCATCGATAACCGTAATTCTCCAATACGTTTAGTCGAAGCAAAAATAGAATACGCATTTTCTATTTCTTGACTATTTATATGTGTCTTTTGTGAAAAGACTCGCTCTAACAATGCTAATGATGCGTACAGCTCAGTTGGATTTTCCTGAAGTTCTTTGCTTGTTAATGGCCGTGAGCTCATGGAAAACAAATGAACGACCTCCTCGCTAGAAAAGAATGCATTCCACATAACCATAGGCCATTGCTGATATTTATTTTTTAATACATCAGAAATAACGATGGCAAGTTCAGAAGTGCTTTCTAATTCTTGCAAGCAAGTTTCCGCCAAAGTAATAAACTGACGCTCGTAAAGTAACTTTTGAGTCGGCTTCATCAGACGTCCTAAACTACTATTTCTCTGTCCGACATGACGCTGTAAATCACAAGGGGATAACTTCAAAAACTCAACAAGATTAATACTCGTTGCCGGGATATCATAAGTCATTTGATTTTTAATCGGGTAGCGCGGTAATTTTTTTGGACCTAACGACATATTCTCAGCATGAGAAACATCTAAACTATTCGCAAGGCGATACAAATAATTTTCAAAGATCCCTTGAGGCTCGGCATAGCGAGAACACGCGACCAACCAATAGCACATTAGTAAAATGCTCCATATAGACATAGCATGGAACTTATATTTTTTCATGGGCTTACACACTCTCAACAAACATTAATATAATTGTCATATTTCTGTAGTAAAACTGGCACTCACAATCTATCTATATCGAGGTATATCATGGCAATTAAGGTCGGGATCAATGGTTTTGGTCGCATAGGGAGGCTAGTCTTGCGCGCAGCCTGGGATTGGAATGATATCGAATTTATCCATATTAATGACCCCGCCGGTGATAACCAAACCTTAGCCCACCTATTAATGTATGACTCCGTTCATGGCCGCTGGAAGCAGGATATCACCGCGAATGAACAGGGAATACAGATTGATAACCAAGGCATTACGGTTTCACACAACACCCTAATCAAAGAAACCGACTGGTCTCAGTGTGATGTAGTCGTAGAAGCCTCAGGTGTAATGAAAACCACCGCCCTACTCAATCAGTATTTAGAGCAAGGGGTAAAGCGGGTTGTGGTTAGCGCGCCAGTCAAAGAAGATGGCGTACTCAATATTGTGATGGGGGTTAACCACAACCAATATGATAAAACTCAACACCCTATCGTTACTGCCGCCTCCTGTACCACCAATTGCCTGGCACCCGTTGTTAAAGTGATTCATGAAAACCTGGGCATTATCCATGGCTCCATGACGACTATTCACGATATTACCAATACGCAGACTATTTTAGATGCTCCCCATAAAGACTTACGTCGCGCTCGAGCCTGTGGCATAAGCCTTATTCCAACGACCACCGGCTCTGCAACGGCCATCACTCACATTTTTCCTGAACTCAAAGGTAAACTCAACGGACATGCTGTGCGTGTTCCCCTAGCCAACGCATCGCTCACCGATTGTGTCTTTGAAGTCGCACAAGCCACCTCTGTAGAAGCCGTCAACGCCTTGTTCAAAACGGCTGCCGATACCCAACTCAAAGGTATCTTAGGTTATGAGGAACGCCCGCTGGTATCCATTGACTATAAAACTGATCCTCGCTCCAGTATTATCGATGCGCTTTCCACTATGGTCGTGAATAACACCCAAATAAAACTCTACGCTTGGTACGACAATGAATGGGGCTATGCCAACCGCACTGCAGAATTAGTACATTTGGTTGGCAGACAGGATCAAGCATAACCCCATGCTTGCAACACTATCGGCCGAACTCCGCCAATACCTACTGATCACCGCAAACTATTGGGCATTTACGTTAACCGATGGCGCTTTGCGTATGTTGGTCGTATTGCACTTTCATCAACTCGGTTACTCTGCCCTTGATATCGCCCTTTTATTTTTGTTTTACGAACTCTTTGGCATAATCACTAACCTGATTGGTGGCTGGCTAGGCGCTCGCATTGGTCTAAATAAAACCATGAACTCAGGGCTGTTATTACAGGTCTTCGCTTTATCCCTTTTACTTGTACCCAACGAAATGCTAAGTATTGCCTGGGTAATGTTAGCTCAAGCACTCTCCGGCATTGCCAAAGACCTGAATAAAATGAGCGCAAAAAGCGCTATTAAAGCCCTAGTACCCGACAATCAAAATCATACTCTGTATCGATGGGTGGCATTGCTAACCGGCTCGAAAAACGCCTTAAAGGGTTTAGGTTTTTTTATGGGAGGCTTGTTACTCACGCTCCTGCAGTTTAAAGGCGCAATTCTGTTTATGGCCGCCATGCTATTTGTGGTGTGGCTATTGAGCGTAGCAAAGCTCAAACAAGATTTAGGAAAAGCCAAACAAAAACCACAATTTTCGCAGCTATTTTCTAAGAGCCGACACATCAATTACTTATCCGCTGCCCGCTTATTTTTATTCAGCGCAAGAGACGTTTGGTTTGTAGTTGCGCTGCCGGTTTTTCTCAGCACTCAACTTAACTGGGCCCATTGGCAAGTGGGCAGTTTTTTAGCCTGCTGGATTATCGCCTATGGTATTGTACAAGCCCTAAGTCCAAAGCTCAGTGGCCGATCATCCCTTACCGTGCCCAATGGAAAAACGGCAACCTTATGGGTTTTACTATTATCAGCCATACCCGCCTTAATCGCCTTAGCGATGCAACAGAATCACTTTATTGAAAGCACTATTATTATCGGCCTATTTATTTTTGGTTTTGTCTTTGCTATCAATTCCTCTATTCACAGCTTTTTAATTGTGCACTATGCAAAAAAAGAAGGGGTATCGCTAGACATCGGCTTTTACTACATGGCCAATGCCGCGGGAAGACTTTCGGGAACATTGCTCTCTGGGTGGATTTTTCAGGCATATGGTTTAGCGGCCTGTTTGTTGATATCGAGTTTTTCACTACTACTGGCTACAGTATTTTCTTATTTGCTATCCAACCAAGAAGTTTTGCAAGGATAATTTATTGCTTATTACTGTTCTATCGCCATATGCGTTCCATGCAGAACATACTAACGGCCCAGAATAAATTATTTGATTGGAAGGCCTAACCTGTATGGCATTTAGAAAATAGGTAAATGAAAAAATTTATTTTTAAAGCCATCACTATTGGCCATTCACTGTGTAGGAGAAGTTGTTTATCGTGCCAAAACACACACAAAAGAATTGGGAGAAATTGGCCAATAAATTCCGTTAACCCCCTTAGTGTGGCCGTCTCAATAAGAAACTCAACACGGCTATGTAATTTTCATATCGAGCCTAACAATTTGAATATACATAGACTATAGTAAATTAAGATTTATTGATTATTTTTTTGGAGCCAACCGTGTCCTACTATAAGTCTTCTATCCTGATTGTCGATGACGACGAAACTAACTTAGAAATGTCAGCCACAGTCCTGCAAACACTGAATATAAAAGCACACAAAGCAAAATCAGGGAAAAAAGCGGTAGAAATGTGTGCCACACATGATTATGAAGTTATCTTTATGGACTTAGAGATGCCCGAACTGGACGGCTATCAAACCACGCAAGTCATCAAAAACATGAACCACAAATCGGCCAAAGCTATTATTGTTGCATTAAGTGCCACGTTATCTAGCAAAGAACATGTAATGAAATGTATAGAGGCCGGCATGAAAGACTGCATGGTAAAACCCCTAGACGCAGAGCAAATTAAAGCGCGCTTCGAGAAGTGGAAAGTCAGTTACTGATAACCAGCAAAACACCTACGTAAAAATTTAATCTATAGATATCAAATACCTTCCGTAACCGTGCGAAAAATTAACAATGTCCAATGGACCAGAGAAGCACCTAGGCTTCGCTGTAATGCATAATCATCTGGCTGTCGATTTAGCAATGACCGTCTATTCTAAGGTTGGTGAAAGTGACTTTTTTGAATTGTTGATAACCTTAGAGTTTAAAGCATTTTAAAAGCTTGCGAGAATAAAATAATAACCTAATTTTCCTCTCAAACGAGAAGCTCTGCATTAGCTCATTTCCATGTAGAGCGTATAACTACCTGAGAAAAATTGCATGCCTACATTGCAAGGAGTGAAATATCTGGTTTTCAGGTCAAATTACACTTAGAATCCTCATTGCTCTTTGCTTACATTCTTTGAGAGAAAAAAGGATAATATAATCACAAAAATTAAAAGGATAAATAGCAAAAACCTTACTAAAACACTATACGCCGAGCGTGAAAACGAGATACGTTAAAAAATCAGTTTTACTATCAGTATTTTTCGCGACACGTGTTCGATTGTTGTAACTGCTAGTCGTTTTGGTAATGGAATGTTGAGCTTTATTAATCATGGTTATCTCCTTCTGATTATCTTTAAAGTGGAGTTAGAATAACCAGAAGGAAGAAGGGAAAGGATAGGGAATAACCCTAGAATAGATTATTCGCCTTTATTTAAGAATTTTTTAATATGGCGCTGATAAAAAAGTGGCCCACCGTGATCGAACATATAGTTATTTCAGTCTATTCAGAACAACAATATAGCAATGACAACACTAAGGTTGCCAATAAACCTGCCAACCTGGGAAAGTGTCTTGGGCCGCTTGAATATCATACCGAAACCGCCTCAACTTAATAACCTCTGGCGACCTTAATTGATCATTAGCGCTAATCAAAAAAATGATGGCCTCTACCCACAACATCAGGACTCCCTTCCACACCACCTTGACGTACAAGAATCCAACCACCATCAAAAGACCACTATGGGAAAAGGACTTTCGGTATTGAACCAAAGGCGGTACGGGCAATCACACTCAAATCATCTCGGTTTTCAAATGGCGTCCCCTGTAACCAATCCCCTAAAATGGCCTCATAGCCAGCAGGATTCGTCATCCAAATTAAACCATTGCCATAACCAGACCATCCGAGCTGACGCCAGTAAGTAAATAATTGTTCTGGCAGTTTATGAGCAAAGCGGCCTATCACTGGTTCCGATACCAGTTGAGCATTATGCGCCTCACCAAACTTTTTTAGAAAGTAATCAAAAAAATTTATCGTATCGGTATTCAGTCATACGTATCAGTATCCAAGTAAAAAGTTAATAGGCTCAAGTGATCATTTATGTCGATAAACCCCCTCGTTGTTGTGACAATAGCGGACTTCTTTGCCTGATTCTTGATCATGAACATTGTTTAACAATTTCTATCAACAAAAAAATACCCAAATTGGTTTTTTAATTCTTTTAATATAAGATCGGAAGACGCCATTTCCGGATTGTAACTGACATCTACCACAAGATCCTCGTCATCGATCCGAAACAAAAATTCCATATCAAACGCTCTCGAATTCCGAGAATCGTTAAGCACCGTTGTCCAGATCATATCCAAGCCTTTGACGCAGCTTACGCTTTTTTTTCTTAAATCGCCGACGTAATTAAAAAATATGGTGGGATAAGGCATGCCTCTTAACTTTCGTTTGATCGCGCTCAATCGGTTGTCGCTGTTAAAATCGTTGTAATATGCCCAGGAAAAATAAAGCGCCTTTTCGCTGTATTGCTTAAGTTTATCAATTATGTTTGTGATATTAACCTCAAGATTATCATGCGTTATTTCAAGGTAAACGATAATCGGCGAACAAAGGCAGCCATAAAGATGATAAAATCTCTTGAGTTCACGATCGCGTATACTACGACCGCTATGCAAATAGTACACAGGGTAGGTTCCAGGGCCGTAAGTTTTATAAAAAGCAAGAAGCGAGACGGCTACAGAAAAAAAGTCCGGGTTCTCTTGGTACAGTTCGCCCAAGTTAGAGTTTCTCGAAAGCGCGGAATTGACTCGTATTTCTTCGCTCTTGAAATCTGAAATGGGTAAACAAGACGGAACATTTTTGTTTACGACAAGGCTGTTTTTTGAGTCTTTAATGATGTAATCAAAATAGTCGATTTCAATATTATCAAATTTTTCCTCCATGAAATCAATATAGCTATAAAAATCGTACTTTGGTTTTAATAGCGGCTTCGGTTGCGCGCTTTCGTTATACTGTTGATAACGCTTGGCGAAATTTCTAAAAAAGAATTTTACGGCTATGCCGTCCATTATCAGGTGGTGAAAACTTATGATAAGGTAGGTCTCTCCATTTAATGAGCGGATAAAAATCATTTTTGTAAGCGGCGGCTCGTGCAAACTGGTCGAGTAAAGGTATCTTTCCAGAATTGTATCAACATCGTTAATGTCCGCTTCAATGTCGAAAACATATTCAGATAATTTCTCATCATAGAAAACACTTTGTTTCAAACCATAATAATTAGTGAACCCCATTCGTAAGCTTTCATTGGTCCCAACAATATCCCGAAAGGCACTTTTTAACACTTCAATATTCATGTGGGGTTTAACCATGAACATGGAGGTCATCCAGTTTTTAGATATGTAAAGCAATGTTTCTTTGCCAAACTGCTGACCATTGATGCATTGAACCCATCTTTTCATGTGAATCCTATCTGTAAGTGATCTGTTAAATATATAAGCATATTCCGAACCATCATGAACACCCATTTTCTGGAACAAGGTAAACGCCAGTTCTGGAGCATCGTGAATGCCATTCAGGACTTTTGAGAACACTTTTTCTGGATTTCCAGAATCGGTGTTCATCAGCTTCCAAAATACTTCATAACGTATTGATTTACTTCGCCTTTGGTAGGCTTTAATTGAGAAGGAGAGCCTGCCGGAAACCAAGAGGTAGTTACAACAGAAATTCTGCTCATCCAATAACATGTAGTTCAAGCACTCAATCTGGGACTGGGAACCATTTCTAAGGCAACTCTGAAGAATGCCCAAAATTTGTGATAATCCGATTACAATCGCCCCATAAGGGAGCCAATGATGTCTCAACTCAGTTTTTTCCACTTAAGCCCCAATTTTGTCGAACGCTTTATGAGTGCTGTTTGTAAATACTGTCCCAGATTGACTCTACATAAAGCACAAACCGTTAAGGCAATATCATAGTGTTGTGCTTATATTGGCTATTGTAAAAAATATATAGCTGGAGAGGTTTAATCCATCGCAGTAGTCAATATTAAACATCTTTAAAAAAACAACATTTTATCAATTTTAGAGTTTTTTCTACTGAAAGCTTGCCACAAAAACCACTAGCTTTAGCCCCCTTATTTAGGTCTATTCGGATCTATATTGAAGCTCTGCATTAGCTCATTTCCATGCAGAGCGTATAACTACCTGAGAAAAATTGCATGCCTACATTGCAAGGAGTGAAATATCTGGTTTTCAGGTCAAATTACGCTTAGAATCCTCATTGCTCTTTGGTTACATTCTTTGAGAGAAAAAAAGCAAAAACCTTACTAAAACACTATACGCCGAGCGTGAAAACGAGATACGTTAAAAAATCACAATATGATTAAAACAAATAATGAAAGATACGATGATATAGTTCGTAACTATATTTTTGCCAAAGATAACAACAAGCCTTACCTGATGAAAAAGGCTTTTACAGAATCTGCCAACCTTGAAATGGTTGTAAAAACAGAAAATATATCTTTTCCCTCCAATGCCATTGGGTTAGATGCAATTACTGACATCCTAGTCAGAAAATTTAACCAAAACTATGAAAATGTCTATACCTTCTGCATTTCTGATTCTATAAAAGAAGATAAAGATGAACTATTCTGTAATTGGCTAGTGGGCATGACTGAAAAAGAAGGGGGAAGCATTCGCGTAGGGTGTGGTGGATACAATTGGCACTTTGACAATAGCACAACCATACTAGCAGACCGCCTAATAATAACCATCGAACAAATGGTAGTGCTTGAGGCAAGTTTTTCTGCTGAAATAATCGACTGGGTTAGCAAATTACCTTACCCATGGTGTGCTTCTGCTGCAATGTTCAAAGACATGCCCAACATAGAACCACTCAATTCTATACAAAAAATTACCCAACAATAACTTGAGATAGCCTCTTACTTTACATATTATTCAGAACTACTTACGGCAAACAATCTTATGAATAGAGTGGATATTTAGAAACGAGCGATGAAAGATATAACCCTGGAATAAAGACCAGGCACGAGGTGCATTAAGTAACGGCTGCTCTATTGCGAATTTATTACACGCTGCGGTTTATTGTGGTGCACCCGCAGGGATAAAAGCCTTCAAAGCCGCAAAAGATGTGATTGAAGAATGGGAAACTTTTTACCTTACCTCTTAGAAGGATCAAATCTTTACATATCAGGACAGGTATCTATAGACAAGCATGGAAATATTATTCAAGGGAAATTAGGTGATTCCATCGATTTAATTCAAGATCAAGAAGCTGTAAAATATTGTGCAATTGGATTATTGGCACGCGCTAAAGCTGCGCTAGGAAATTTAGCGCGCATTAAAAAACTAGTGAAACTAGGCGCTTTTGTTAATGCTTCCCCTCATTTTTCAAATCATCCTCAAGTGGTAAGAAATCGATGATATAAAGAGAAAAAATGGATGTCACCTAAAATAAATCAACTTATAATTATCGGAGGAGACGGGATCGGTGGAGAAATTGGGGATAATCATGCAATAAAAAGAGGAGTATTATGGCATCCTGAATGTACCAGGCTTTAGAACCCAACAATACTTAAAATCCAAACAATTTAGATAATATAAAGCTCTAAGAGATTAAAATGAATAAATATTTAGGTCTACTGTTTTTACTCCTTACGTTCCCAGCTCACAGCGCCCAAGTTTTGGATGCAAAAATTACTAGCATATATTGCGGTTATCCAGAATCCTATCAAATGTGCTCCGTTGCTTTCGATAAAGCCATCGAACAACGTGACAGCTGTAACACTATTACTGCCAATAGAATGCAATTTAGCATAAATAGCGATACCGGAAAGAGTTTACTATCTCTTGGACTTACTGCTTACACCACACAAAAATCTGTCAATGTATATAGCACCGGAGCATGCACGGTATACCAAGGTTTGTCAGATATTCAATATATCGAATTGATTAATTAAGGCTCTTCAAATAAAAAGAGAAACAGATTACGGTTTAAAAATTTTCCTGGATAATAATAAAGGCTGTTATCAAATTTCAATTTAATAACAGCCCAACCTTCTTCACGCTTATCTACTTCTCCGCACTTAGCAAATAGTATCCGTAACTCTGGCGATGCAAGCCCATAATCAGCCCCATTACCGGTGCGATTAAATGCAATTTCTGAAACGGCTTTTTACCTCGACTGGGCAAAATATGAGTAAAAAAATATTTTAACGAAACCCAGGGAACATGCATAACACTAGGGGCTAAACGCCAAGAAATATCTTCCAGTACAATATTTTTAAAACCTACCTTTTTCATGGCCGCAACAAAGTCATCAATATCGGCAAAGGTGTCTAGAGACCAACCTTTGCATACCTGCCGATGAGCAAATTCAAAAAAACGATTTCCTTTTTTCGTTTTTCTAAAACCATCGGCTATAACAAATTTAGCACCTGGTTTTAGTACTCGGTAAGCTTCTTTAAGCAACGACAGTTTATCCTCACCTCGGTCATAACAGCTACTTTCAATGGCATAGGCACCGGAGAAACTATTCTCTGCAAAAGGTGTATGGCGATAATCAGCTAAGTGATAAGAGATTCTACTAGCAGCATTCAAACTGTTTCCCAATGCTTTCCCTTTTTGTATTTGCCAGGGCACAATGGTTATACCATGAATTTCACTCTCTTTATTATATTCCGCACAATAACGCGCGGTTGCTCCAACACCACACCCCAAATCGATAAGTGTTTGTTCACCTTTTTCAATATTGAGACGTAGGCATACTTGGCGATTCATTTCATCCAGTAGAGATTCTCTATTAAACGGATTTAAACCGACACGGTAGTAGCCAAAATGCATATTAAAGCGCGAACTCCAAGGCTCATAATCTAAACCTGCCTCAGAGTAATAATCGATTATTGTTTGCTGGTATTTTTCATCATCTAAGGATTTATTTAGTGAATGCCTTACTGGCAAGCTCGCTTCATGCAGTAAATCAATATTCTTCATTTATTTTCCTTACCTCTCCGAAATCTTCTGACTTAAGGGTACCTCTTAATAGTATTTCAACTCCGTCGCCTTACCCTTAAATATGCGATAAGCAAAAATGGTGTAAGCCAAGATTGTTGGCACAACGATAAGAGCACCCACCAATATAAACTTCAACGATTCTGGCGCACTGGCCGCTTGCCATATGGTTAATTCCCCTGGAACAACAAAGGGATAAAAGCTAAAACTTAAACCAATAAAGCTGAAAATAAAAATACAAACCACCATAGAAAGCGGCACCCAACAATAGCGATCATTTTGCCTTGGTAAATAGTGCAAAGCAAAAAACAAAATAATAAACGTGCAGGCACATAAAATCGGAATCAGTAATACAAACATCACTCGTGGGTAGGTAAACCACTGATCGTATACACCCTGATTAACTAAAGGGTTAACAACACAAACTGCGATCATACCTATGGCGGTAATGTACAAGGCAATCTTCGCCCATTTAACTGCACGCTGCTGCAATTCATGCTCTGTTTTTAAAATTAGCCATGCTGCACCAATTAAACTATAGGCAGCCGTTACACCGAGACAACTTAACAAGGTAAATAATTGTGCCTCCCAATCGGTGCGAAAACCCATCACATACAAGCCCAACATATACCCTTGCGCTAAAGTTGTTAATAATGATCCACTTTTAAAAACACAATCCCAAATAAATTTACGGCCCACAGATACCTTTGCGCGAAAATCAAAGGCAACTCCACGTAAAATCAAGCCCAACAACATTACTGTTGCCGGCACATATAAGTGATATAAAACCGCACTGTGAGCAGCGGGAAACGCGATTAACAGTAAGCCAACCGCTAATACCAACCAGGTTTCATTGGCATCCCAAAAAGGACCGATGGAGGCAATCATGGTATCGCGTTGCGGCTCATTATCCAGAGGCAATAAAATGCCTACCCCTAAATCATAACCATCAAGAATGGCGTAAGCGAGCACCGCAACGCCCATTAACGAAACAAATATAATGGGTAGCCAATAGGCTTCTGCACTCATAACTAAACTCCTTGAAGAGCATTGGGCTCTTTTACTGATGATTGTTCTTCAATATTCACGGCAGCCGTCATACTGGGATTTTCAAATTCATATTCTGCAACGATAACTGAGCGACGCGCCATAGCGAATACCGTATGAATATAAGCACACAGTAAAATTGCATAAACAATTAAGTACATCGATAATGAAAATACAACATTTGTTGGCGCCACAGCGGTGACTGCATCGGCTGTTTTTAAAATACCACTAACCAAGTAAGGTTGTCGGCCGATTTCCGTCACATACCAACCCGCTAAGGTTGCAATCCAGCCTGAAAATGTCATAGCCACAAAAACTTTAAGTAATAAAGGTGGCAATTTTTTTCGGCGTTTATAGGTAAATGCAGCTAGCCAGGATAAAACAATCATCCCCACTCCTAAACTCACCATGACTCTAAACCCATAAAATACAGGCTTAACTGGCGGATGTGCATCAAATTCATTCAAGCCTTTAACTTCACCATTAAAGTCATGGGTCAAAATAAAGCTCGCTAAGTTAGGAATTCCAATTTCAAATTTATTTTCACGCATTTTCTCATCGGGTAAAGCAAATATTAATAAGGGGACGCCTTTTTGCGTTTCCCAAACACCTTCCATTGCTGCAATTTTCTGTGGCTGATTATCTAAAGTATTTAAACCATGTAAATCACCAACAAAAGCTTGTAGAGGCGTTAATACTGCCAACATAACCACGGCAGACTTTAACGTTAGCCGCGGTGCTCGCTTCTTATCACCTTTGAGCAAACGATACGCAGAAATACCTGCCACCATAAAACAGGCAGTAATACCAGAAGCTAACAGTACATGGGCAAAACGGTAAGGGAAAGAAGGATTAAATATAATCGCCCACCAATCGACAGGAAAAGCCACGCCATCACGCATTTCAAAACCTACAGGGGTTTGCATCCATGAGTTCAACGCTAAAATCCAAAACGCTGAGAGTGTTGTACCGATAGCAACTAATAACGTCGCCATGGTGTGAATACGATTGGGCACTTTGTGAATACCAAACAACATAATACCAAGAAAGGTCGCCTCAAGGAAAAATGCCGTCAACACTTCATACCCTAGTAATGGACCCGCGATATTCCCTACCGTCTCCATAAAACCAGGCCAATTGGTACCAAATTGAAATGACATGGTAATACCGCTAACAACACCCAACGCAAAGGTGAGCGCAAAAATTTTCACCCAAAAACGATAGGCACGCATCCACACGGGATTTTGTGAAAAATCATAGCGACATTTAAAATAGAATAATATCCAACATAACGCGATGGTAATACTGGGAAATAAAATATGGAAACTGATATTGGTCGCAAATTGAATGCGGGAAAGAATTAAGGTGTCAATCATTGTGTACTTCTCCTCATATAAATGATCATTAAAAAGTAATGATCTACTCCGACTGTTTTCGTTTTACCTTATTCTTTAAATCGAGTAGTTTGCTAATGCCAGAGCCCATCTTCATCATGGTTTGCAGGGTATCTGGACTCAGGGTGTTCAGGCTATTCGCCCATTGGTTTAATAACTCAAGCAAATCGTACATCTCTCGCATTTTTGTTTGAGCATAGTTTTCTGCCTTTGTCTGCGGCTCATCGAGTAAGTTAGAGCGCAACAGTGATAAGGTTGGGTCTAATTCGCGTTTACGACGTTCTTCAAAAACTGTCTTTGCCATTTGCCACATATCGCCAGCAGTAGAGAAGTATTCTTTGCGATCCCCTTGCTTGTGTTGCAAAGTAATCAAACGCCAAGACTGTAACTCCTTAATACCCGTGCTGACATTACTCCGGCTAATACTGAGTAATTCTGCAATTTGGTCGGCATTGAGCGGCTCTTCATGGACGACTAGCAAGGCGTAAATTTGACCAACGGTGCGATTAAAGCCCCAACGGCTACCCATTTCGCCAAAGTGCATAACAAAGGCTTCGGTATTTGGAGTTAAAGTCATAAAATTCTCGAATTATTGAATATTCAGAAATTACTGAAAATTATAAAACTTATTTGATCTATGTCAACTATTAACTGACTTATCACTTAGATCTAGTCAAATAAACTTTTGATAATAACGATGGGTTTAATATTGATTTAGATCATCACTTACTAACTCTATAGCCCCTACACTGAGGGCGATTAAATTGCCATCAACAACCCGTGCAAAGAGGAGTCAATATGTCAGTCGAACACCACGATTTACACCATGAGCTTCCAGAATTTAAAGATAAAATCCATGAATTAAAGATAAATAACCCGCATTTCCGCAAGCTCTACGATGAATATGATCAACTTACAAACGATGTCGAGAATATGGAAAACGAAGTGACTCCCGCCAGCACTCAACGCGAGGAAGAAGCAAAACTGAGGCGCTTACACCTCAAAGACGAACTCTATAAAATGCTTAATAACGAATGAGCCATTTAAACCTAGATACCTCAGTGCATCAAAAGAAGAATTAACTATGAATCAAAATAAAACGAAATTATTACTCCAAGACAAACTTAACGAATTAAATAAGCGTTTAGAGCACCTTAACATCGACATTAGCCGATCCCACTCTGCTGACTTTGAAGAACAGGCTCAAGAACGAGAAAATGACGAAGTCATCGATGTTATTGCTGAAGAAACTGAAAAGGCGATAAGGCAAATCAAAAAAGCGCTCCAGCAAATAGACGAAGGAGAGTATGGTATTTGCACGGAGTGCGGCGCTGAAATGGCTTCTGAAAGACTATTGGCAATACCCGAATCCACTGAATGTACCGAGTGCCTGCAACATTCATAAATAATCAGTTCTTGCGATAAATTATCTGAAGGATTTTGACTGCCATTAGAACTACGTTGGGTGGTTCAGACATACCTTTATCTTTTTCATTCGGTTTTTTCATCATAAAACTTATCTTTATATATAGAGGTAAGCATAGAAGAATAAACAAAGCTGTCAGCAGTAATGGAATATTAAGTTATGACTCAGAATAAATCACAAAAGAATAGCAGGATAAGAAACTGGCGCCTCGCTCAATAAACAAAGCGCCTAGATAAATTGTAGTACTTAGCTTAAGCGTAGTTGCTGGCCGCAAAGTCCCAGTTAACTAACTTAAAGAAAGCTTCAATATAACTTGGGCGAGCATTGCGGTAGTCGATGTAGTAAGCATGCTCCCAAACATCACATGTTAATAAAGGCTTGCTATCACCCGTTAATGGGCATTCAGCATCGTCAGTATTAACGATATCCAAAGCACCATCAGCCGTTTTAACCAGCCAAGTCCAACCCGAACCAAAATTGCCGGCTGCCTTTTCAGAAAACTCTTCGACAAATTTGGCATAACTGCCCCACTTAGCATTGATTGCTTCAGCCAATGCACCACTGGGCGCGCCGCCACCGTTAGGACTTAAACTGTTCCAATAGAAAGTATGATTCCAGATCTGAGCCGCATTATTAAATACGCCGCCAGAGGATGACTTAACGATATCTTCAAGGGATTTACCCTCAAATTCAGTGCCAGGAATAGCAGCATTTAGCTTCGTCACGTAGGCTTGGTGATGCTTACCATAGTGATAATCAAGAGTTTCTGATGAAATATGAGGCTCTAAGGCCGTTTTTTCATAAGGAAGTGCAGGTAGCTCAAAAGCCATAAGAAAATATCCTTTACTTAGTAAGTGAATGAAGTAGGTAGAACCTAAAGATAAGGTCAAATCTCAAATTTTCAACCAGAGAACAAGGTAAAATTCCTACATTAATACGCTTAAAAAATCATACAGATCAATATTTTAGAGCTAAAGAGCCTCATTGATATGAACAAGTATTTACTCCAAGACATCTGCGACACCGTAGAAAATAAAAAAGCGATGAGACTTGTAAACCCAGTAGCCTGCCGCATACAAGGAGGTGATATATGCCAAAGTTACGTCATTAGCAGTCAAAATAACCTTGGTTATTTTTTTGTCAAAGTTCATTCCGTAGATTTTTATCCCGCTTTTGTAAACGAACTCAATAACTTGCATGAGATTCGAAAAGCATGCGCTATACAGACGCCACTCCCTATTAGTGCTGACAAAACCAAAAACAATGATTGTAGCTTTTTAATACTGGAACATCTTAATCTCACTAAGCAGGGAAACAATGAACTATTAGGAAAACAGTTAGCACAACTACATCGATTTTCCCATTCACACTTTGGCTTTTATGAAGACAATGTGATTGGCAATAATCCACAAAACAACACTCCATCAACAAACTGGGCAGATTTCTGGGTTAAACGCCGTTTACAACCACAGTTAGAAATGGCCTACAAAAATGGCTTTAGAGCAACACTGGAAAAAATGGAGAACCGACTACTCAATGCTTGTCAAGAAATACTCAGCAAACATAATACAACGCCATCCCTGGTACATGGGGACCTATGGAGTGGCAACGCCGCTTTCTTAGCAAACGGTACTCCCGTTATATTTGATCCCGCTTGTTACTATGGTGATCGCGAGGTAGACATAGCAATGACCCAACTTTTTGGGGGCTTTAGCGAAGGCTTCTACCAAGCATACCAGCAAGAATGGCCCCTTCCCCATGATGTAAAAACAAGAAGACCACTCTACAACCTTTACCATCAATTAAATCACTTAAATCTTTTTGGATACGCTTATCTCAATGCATGCGTCAACAGCATTGAGACAATCATTCAACCAAACAACTAAATCCGGATCAAAAAATAAGCGATCAATATCACAAACTTAGCAATTATTAAGTTCATAACCTTCGCATACACGCTACAATCACCAATGGAACTTAATGACGGCTTCCACCCACTAAGACAACAAACAAAACCATTGATGTAATTATGATGCTATTCCGATATATCTTATTGTTAATTATTACTGCCACATTGTCACAGCACAGCTTTTCTCAAAATAATATTAATGAATTATTATCTGGTGGCAGCAATTCAGACGCTCTGGAAGCTGAGTCCTCTTCTATCAACAACTCAGTCCCCAGTGAAGAAGAATTTCTTCCCGTAGAAGAAGCCTACCAACTATCAGTAGTTAAAAACCAGGACGGCATCAGTTTAGATTGGGTAATTGCTGATAAATACTTCCTATATGGCGAACAATTTCGTGCTACAGCAAACGATCAAGCGCTAAAACTGAATATTCCTGAAGGCATTATTAAGTATGATCCTATCTTTGAAAAAGACGTTGAAAAGCATTATCAATATGTCCAAATATTAATAGACAGTGCACAACTTCCTCCCACCCCTTTTGAATTAAAAGTAACCTCTCAAGGTTGTGCCAATGCGGGCTTATGCTATCCGCCACAAACACTGCGTTTTAATGTCACCAGCTCAACCATCACCCCCTCTAGCGAGGCTGATGCTATTCCAAATGATTCAACAAGCACGCAAGAAACCCCTGAATTAACAACTCAGAGAGACACTGCCTCTTTTAACTGGAAAACGACACTAACCATGTTGTTATTTGCAATTATTGGTGGAGCCGTACTCAACCTGATGCCCTGTGTTTTACCAGTACTTTCATTAAAGGCATTATCACTAGCCAACAGCCAACAGTCCCACAGAGCCCAGGGCTGGAGCTACACACTAGGCGTGGTGACCACCTTCGTTGCCATCGCTATTTTACTGCTAGCAGTAAGAACCGCGGGACAATCAGTTGGCTGGGGATTCCAACTGCAGTCACCCAGCTTTGTCACACTACTGATTTACTTATTTTTTGTTATGGGCCTATCTCTTTCGGGCTTTATTACGATCGGTACCCGGTGGATGAGCATGGGACAGAGCCTCACTCAAGGAACAGGACTAAAACAATCTTATTTTACTGGCGTGTTAGCTGCCGTTGTTGCCAGTCCATGCACCGCTCCCTTTATGGCACCTGCACTAGGCTTTGCGATTACGCAACCCTGGATAGTCGCCTTACTTATTTTCGCTGGGTTAGGCCTAGGTATGGCTCTACCACTATTAATTCTGAGCTACCTGCCCCACTTGGAAAAATGGCTACCTAAACCAGGCGCTTGGATGGAAACCTTTAAGCAAGCATTAGCCTTTCCGCTCTATCTAACAGCTATTTGGTTGCTATGGGTTCTTAGCCGTCAATTAGGAGGAGACTCCGCTCTAATCGTTCTGATTGGCGCCTTACTTATTGTGTTTATATTCTGGCTAGGTAAACACCTACAGAGCCTTGCATCCATTGCTGGCATTTTCTCTCTGGTTATTACTATTTTTATCAGCGTATACAGCCATCAGCAGCCATTAGAAACCGTAAAAAAAACCGCATCGGAGTGGGAGCCTTACAACGAAGAAAGATTTCAATCATTAAGAAATCAAGGCAAAGCCATTTTTGTCAACTTAACCGCTGATTGGTGCATCACTTGCTTAGCCAATGAAAAAGTCGCTTTCACAGACGAAACGATAACAATCATGAAAGAAAAAGATATCACTCTTATCAAAGGAGATTGGACAAATTACGATCCACAAATTACTCGACTATTAGAAAAATATGGCCGAGGAGGCGTACCTCTTTACTTGTTATACCCAGCAGAAGCCGGTGCGGAAGCGATTGTACTGCCACAGATTCTCTCTCCTGGAAAATTTAAACGCACAATTGACGCCATTTAGTGACAATTAGCGGAATTTGCCGTCAAAAAACACTAAAAACAAAGAAAACAAGCAATTTACTGCATAAAAAGCGGGGAATAGCGCTTATTTGTCGACAAGTAATAAGCAGACAAAACGCACAAGTGAGTTTTAAGTGGTTTTTTGATGCTAAATTCCGCTAACGTCGGCGAAAACAACAAAAAAATAACAAAACCAAGCTATACCCTGGACAAAGCAATAAATTTACGTCACACTCGCGGCAAATAAGCTGATCCTCGAATAAAATCATGGCGACCATACTTGTACTCCACGGCCCCAACCTCAACCTATTAGGCACTCGTGAGCCAGAGGTTTACGGTGCAACAACACTAGAAGAAATCAATCTCATGTTAAGCCAGAAAGCCTTAGATGAAGGGCATCATTTACTAACGCTGCAAAGCAATGCTGAATATGAACTGATTGAGCGCATTCATGATGCCAAGCAAGAAGGGGTCAACTTCATTATTGTTAATCCCGCAGCATTTACTCATACCAGTATTGCTCTGCGAGATGCATTAAGTGCTGTTAGCATCCCATTTGTTGAGGTTCATCTATCCAATATTCATCAGCGTGAGGCATTTCGTCATACGTCTTATTTTTCTGATTTGGCAGAAGGAGTGATTTGCGGCTTTGGACCTCAAAGCTACCAACTTGCTCTAGATGTCGCCATAAAAAAACTAGCTCAACAGCACTAAACGTTCAAACCACTGAATCAACAACCGTATTTAAAGAGAGAACTCAATGGATATTCGTAAAATTAAAAAACTGATCGAACTACTTGAAGAGTCCGATATTGGTGAAATCGAGATCAAAGAAGGGGAAGAATCTGTGCGCATCAGCCGCGGCGGGCAAGTTGCTGCCCCCATAGCTTACCAACCCCAATTTGCTGCACCACCACAACCCTCGCCGGTAGCAGCCACCGCCAGCACACCGTCAACTACAAGCGACAATGAAACCTCTGGCCACGTAGTGAGTTCACCCATGGTTGGCACTTTTTATCGCTCACCAAGCCCTAGCTCACCTCCCTTTGTTGAGGTTGGCAAAACAGTCAAAGTAGGCGATGTAGTTTGCATTGTTGAAGCAATGAAAATGATGAACCAGATTGAAGCCGACAAGTCTGGCGTTATTGAAGCGATCCTAGTTGAAGATGGCGAGCCCGTTGAATTTGACCAACCACTTATTACGATTGTGTAACTTCTAAACACACAAGCGCTAAGAAAAACACGCCAAACTATAAGACGCCAAGAGCCATAACAAATGATTAAAAAATTATTGATCGCCAACCGCGGAGAAATTGCACTCCGCATTCTCCGTGCCTGTAAGGAGATGGGGATAAAAACCGTTGCTGTACATTCCAAAGTTGACAGCAACTTAAAGCATGTACGACTTGCCGATGAAGCAATATGCATTGGCCCAAACCCATCGTCAGAAAGCTACCTCAACATCCCCTCAATTATTAGCGCCATGGAAGTCAGCGACTCTGTCGCAGTTCATCCGGGTTACGGCTTCTTAGCTGAAAACGCCAATTTTGCCGAGCAAGTACAAAAAAGTGGCTTTTGTTTTATTGGCCCAGATGCCGATGTTATTCGCCTAATGGGTGACAAAGTGTCTGCCATTGAGGCAATGAAAAAAGCCGGGGTTCCCACCGTACCCGGCTCAGACGGCCCCTTACCCGACAACAAAGAATATTGTCTTGAGATGGCCAAAAAAATTGGCTACCCCATTATTATTAAAGCCGCCGCTGGCGGTGGTGGCCGAGGAATGCGCGTTGTACACACCGAATCCGCACTCCTTAACTCCATCCATGTCACCAAAGCCGAAGCAGGCGCTGCTTTTGGCGACGACACGGTCTATATGGAGAAATTCCTTCAAAACCCACGCCATGTAGAAGTACAAGTTATTGCTGATGGCCAAGGCAATGCTGTTCACCTTGGCGACCGTGATTGCTCCCTACAACGCCGCCATCAAAAAGTCATCGAAGAAGCCCCAGCCCCCCATATTGATAACGAGGCTCGACAAACTGTTTATGACGCCTGTATAAAAGCCTGCATCGATATCAATTATCGCGGAGCGGGGACCTTTGAATTTTTATATGAAGACGGGCACTTTTACTTTATTGAGATGAACACTCGCATTCAGGTAGAGCATCCCGTTTCTGAAATGGTCACGGGTATCGACTTAATTAAAGAGCAAATCCGTGTCTGCACTGGAGAAAAATTATCGTTTACCCAGGAGGATATTGTCATCCGAGGGCACTCCATTGAATGTCGTATTAATGCTGAAGATCCTAAAACCTTCATGCCCTGCCCTGGAACCATCAAAACTTATCATCCACCAGGAGGCTTAGGCGTGAGAGTTGATTCTCATTTATATAGTGGTTACACCGTACCGCCCAACTATGATTCGATGATCGCCAAGTTAATTACCTTTGGTGAAACGCGTGAGATTGCGTTAAAGCGAATGCGCAATGCTCTAGATGAAATGGTTATCGACGGTATACGCACTAACATCGACCTTCAAAAAGATCTCGTTGTGGATGGTGCATTTATGGAAGGTGGCGTCAACATTCATTACCTTGAGAAAAAACTGGGGCTGTAAAGCCTCAGTCCTTTCCATTCGCTACAACAGTCATTCACTACAGCAGCCATATAAAATCCGAGTTTTTCATGCCTTGGGTACAACTAATTATCGATTCCAAACGCGACCACATAGAGAGCATCGAAAACGCACTGCTAAGGGTTGGCGCCGTCTCGGTCACACTTCAAGAACACATCCCTAACGGTCAGGAAGAACAACCCATCTTAGAACCAGGCTTAGGCGAAACACCGTTATGGGATCACTCAAGAGTTACCGGCTTATTTACCGCCGATTGCGATACTCACAAAGTTAATCAACAATTATTATCCGTACTAAACCAAACAACTAATTCTCGTTGGGAGCAGCTGGAAGATAAAGATTGGGAACGATGCTGGATGGACAACTACCATCCAATTCAATGCGCCGACAAATTATGGATATGTCCAAGTTGGCAATCCCCTCCAGACCCAACAGCCACCAACTTACTTCTTGACCCAGGCTTAGCGTTTGGAACAGGAACACATCCCACCACTTTTTTGTGTATGCAATGGCTCTCTCAACAAAATCTGGATAATACCAAGGTCATTGATTATGGCTGCGGCTCGGGAATACTGGGCATTTGCGCTTTATTACTTGGCTCCAAGAAATGCACTGGCATTGACATCGACCCTCAGGCACTAGTTGCAACACAAGAAAACGTCAAACGTAATGGACTAGAAGAAGATAAATTTCTGGTTTTCTTGCCACAACAAGTAAGCAAGCACACACTTCAAGCTGATTTAGTCATTGCTAACATTCTTGCGGGCCCACTTGTTGACTTAGCAGAAGTCTTGCTAAAACCACTTAAACCCGGTGGAAAAATATGCCTTTCAGGGATACTCAAACAACAAGCCCAGCAGGTCATTAATGCCTACACACACTACATAGACTTTGAACCTATTGCGCAAAAAGAAGAGTGGGTTCGCCTCAGTGGCTATCGTAGACAGTAAGGCTAATAATAAAAAAGCCAGTAAGCCAATGTTTATTATCGCTAACAAGTCCACTACACTTACGGCTTGTTCACTTTAGTTTAACTCAATAAATGTCTACACCTGATATCATCACTCGCTGCCCCCAATGTAACACCGCTTTCCGTGTTACCCCCAACCAACTGTCTGTTGCAGACGGCGTTGTTCGCTGCGGGTCTTGCTTAGCCGTATTTAAAGCCGTCGACTATAAAACCGAAAAACAACTGAACACAGGCGATACAACAAACACTGAGTCGACTAGTCAAACGGACAGTAATCATCATGATGTCGAAGATGAAGTATCCGATGATGCACTAATCGAAGACGAAAGAGAATCCGTCTTAAACCTTAGCGATGACATTTACGATCTCGATATTCGCGACAAAAGCAGGGATGAAAAAACCTCTCTTTTTGGTCGAAAGCTAAAGCCCGTATCCCAACAAACGCGTGAAAAGGCTGACGAGAGCTGGGCCTTAGACATGCTCGCTGACCTAGAAGACGATGATGACATTCAACCCATACAGGTTAAACGCCATCAAAACAAAGAAGCACACGCTAACCCCATTGAACCTGAAGAAGTATTCATCGATCAACCCTCCCCATTCTCTAATGAGCCTGCAACAAAGTCTTTAGATTCAGAAAGACAGGCGGAAACAGAAAAAAAAGAAACGCCCGAGAAAAAGAGAGGCTTTTCATTTCTCAAGCGAAACAATAAGAAAAAAGAGAAAGAGCCGGTACAGGATGATATTGAAGAATTGGATTTTGACTACGATGATGTAACAGATATCGAGGATGATACAGAGACGATCAGACCAGCAGACACGCTAATAACAGAGCTTGACGCTCCACTAAAATACATCTCATCAAATGATGACGACTATGATGCGAACGCCTTATACTTTGATCAGGATGAATATACTGAGACTCAAGAACAAGATAAAACCGAGCCCGTCATTGCAGTAAATATGCCGCAAAGTACAACTATTAGCGACGAAGCCATTGAAAATGCAATGTACTCTCGCACCAGTTACGCTAGCGAGGACAACAAACTATTATCAAACATCCAACCCGCACCAGTAGAAATGGAGTGGTACGAATATTCACGTACAAAAAACTGGCTATGGGCCATAGGCGCTTTGCTTTTGTGCTTATTGATTGGATTGCAGTTCGCTTTATTTCGCTTTGATTATCTCAGCAAACAAACTAAATATCGCCCTTATTATCAATCTGCCTGTAATATTTTCGGCTGTCAGGTACCTGATATTGTCGACTTAAAACAAATATTAATTTCAAATGTAGAGCTGAGTAACCATGATACACAGAAAGATGCCATCGTCCTCATCGCGATATTAATTAACAACGCTAGATTTGAGCAGCCTTATCCAGCACTTAAATTGGAGTTTCTTGATAAAAATAAAAAACGTGTTGCCAGCAGAGAACTGCAACCCAACGAGTACTTACAGGGTGAGCTTGCTGGCGCAAAATATATGCCCATCAATCAGAAAATTCAATTATCTCTGGATATTATCGCTCCTGACAAAAGAGCAGAAACCTCAACACTTAAGCCAGTTAAGCCCAAAAATATAAAAATCAATTAAATAAAACTCAAAAAATAACCAATTTTTTTCTGTTTTCGCCTTCCGCATTAATTCAGTTAGCGTTATCATAGTGGCTTGGCAGCATAAGTCGTAAAACCTGTGTATTCGTGGCTTAACGTGACGTTTAAAACGCCTGGCAAATATATTTCGTCATATTGCCTGCCTAATTTACCGCCTGATTTTATGTTGTACTGGCTGCTTAAAACGCTGGATGTGTGATTATGCTCAAAATAGGCCCGTGGGAGATTCATAACCCAACGATACTGGCGCCTATGGCAGGTGTAACTGATTTACCATTCAGGCGTATCTGTAGAGATTTAGGTGCTGGCTTAGCTGTTTCTGAAATGGTCACATCGGATAACCGATTATGGTCCAGTAAGAAAAGCCAAAGTCGACTGACACATGACAGAGATGAATCTCCTCGCTCAGTTCAACTGGCAGGAAATGATCCCTCTATCATGGCTGCTGCGGCAAGAGCCAATGTTGCAATGGGAGCTCAAATTATTGATATCAATATGGGTTGCCCAGCCAAAAAAGTCTGTAAAAAGGCTGCGGGTTCTGCATTACTGAAAGATGAAAGGCTGGTTTCCGATATATTGCATAAAGTGGTTAGCGCTGTTGATGTTCCTGTCACGTTAAAAATCAGAACGGGATGGGATAGTCAACATCGCAATGGTGTCAATATTGCGAAAATAGCAGAAAACGCTGGCATTCAGGCATTAGCAGTACATGGTAGAACTCGGGCATGCGCCTTTCGGGGTGAGGTTGAATATGACACAATTGCCTCCATTGTCAGTGAAGTGAGTATTCCTGTATTTGCCAATGGTGATATCACATCACCTTCAGAAGCGCGGCGAGTACTGGACTACACCAAGGCCAATGCGGTTATGATTGGACGAGGTGCACAAGGCAACCCTTGGCTGTTCCGCGAAGTAAATCATTTCTTGGAATGGGGAGAAGTACTAGCCAAGCCAACACTAGAAGAGTTTTGCAATACAGTAATATTACATATACAAGCATTACACCAGTTTTACGGTAATACTCAAGGAACACGAATTGCTCGCAAGCACCTCTCTTGGTATTTGCAAAAGCAGTCCGAGCATCTCAATATTGATGCGGAGTTTCTAGCGTATCGCCATACATTTAATCGGATTGAATCCGCACAAGAACAGTATGATTCGTTGCGATCATACTTCGAGAAACTAGCTACTATAGAGGATAGAGCAGCATGAGCTCAGCAGAACCAATGGTATTAGATACCAACTTTGACCAACAAGACATTCCTTCAGTGACTGCTTTGAACAAAACAACACAAGAACAGTCTTTGCGTGACTGCGTTGAAACCACGATGGAGAATTACTTTCGTCATTTGGATGGGCAGAACGTAACTGATGTCTATGATATGGTACTTCAAGAAATAGAAGCCCCACTGCTTGAAATCGTGATGAAGAACACGCGCCAAAATCAAACTAAAGCTGCCGAAATGCTTGGTTTAAACCGAGGCACTTTACGTAAAAAATTAAAGCGCTACAGCCTGCTCTAATTAATCGCTCGAATATAAAAAGGGATGAGCCCACCAGCTCATCCTTTTTTTATGTCCATGGATGGACGGTATCCCGTGGTCACATGGATGTGAAGGAACGGGGCATGTCTAGGAATAGACGGTATCCTGCAATCACATGGATGTGAAAGAGCAGGACATGCCCTTCATGGATGGACGGTATCCCATGGTCACATGGATATGAAGGAACAGGGCATGTCCATTATGGATGCGGGCCGATAAATGCCCCTGCATTATGTACTTTCACATCCCGTGATAGGGATATTCTGTGACCACTATAATTTAGGTAGTCATTTGCTTCTTATCTAGTTGATGAGACATAAAAAACCTATTAACGACCCTCCACTTCAAAAAGCGTATCTTTTTAAAACATGACAATATCCAATTTGCTTCCGATTAAACGCGCACTGATCAGTGTTTCAGACAAAACCGGCATTATTGAATTTGCACAAAAATTACGTAAATTCAATATTGAACTACTTTCAACCGGTGGCACTTATCGCCTACTCAAAGAAAACAATATTGATGTTACAGAAGTTTCTGATTACACCGGTTTTCCTGAAATGATGGACGGCAGAGTGAAAACCTTACACCCTAAAATACACGGTGGCATTCTAGCGCGTAGAGGGCAGGACGATGCTGTCATCGCCGAACACGATATTGGCCCTATTGATATGGTTATTGTCAACCTCTACCCCTTCGAAGAAACTGTCTCAAAAGAGAACTGTTCATTAGAAGACGCGATTGAAAATATTGATATCGGCGGCCCGACAATGGTTCGCGCAGCGGCAAAGAACCATGCTTACGTTAATATCGTCGTTAACACGAACGACTATCAAACCGTCATCAAAGAAATGGCTGATAATAATGGCTGCACCAGTCACGAGACCCGCTTTGATTTAGCCATAAAAGCTTACGAACATACGGCCGCCTACGATGGTATGATTGCCAACTATTTTGGGCGACTGGTTCCTGGTGGGAACGAGCACTTCCCTCGCACCTTTAATACGCAATTTATCAAAGCACAAGATATGCGTTACGGTGAAAACCCTCATCAAAACAGCGCTTTTTATGTAGAAAAACGTTCCACCAAAACCGAAGCAAGCATCGCTACGGCGGAACAACTGCAAGGCAAAGAGCTTTCATTCAATAATATTGCGGATACGGATGCAGCCTTAGAAACGGTTAAATTGTTCGATACACCTGCCTGCGTGATTGTTAAACACGCCAATCCTTGCGGCGTTGCTACCGATACATCATTACTATCCGCTTATGAAAAAGCTTTTGAAACCGATCCGGAATCCGCTTTTGGCGGCATTATCGCATTCAATCGCGAGTTAGATCCCCAAACGGCCCAAGCCATTGTCGATAAACAATTTGTCGAAGTGATTATCGCACCCTGTGTCAGTGAAGGTGTTAGTGAGATTATCGCCGCTAAGAAAAATGTCCGACTTTTGACATGTGGACAATGGACGCAATCAGTCCCATCACTGGATTTTAAACGTGTCAATGGTGGACTCCTGGTTCAAGATAGAGATTTAGGAATAATCACTCAAGATGAATTAAAAGTAGTGACCAAGCGCCAACCTACCGCAAGTGAAATGGCTGATATGTTGTTTACGTGGAAAGTCGCCAAGATGGTGAAATCCAACGCGATTGTTTATGGCAAGGATCAGCGCACCGTTGGCGTGGGGGCGGGGCAAATGAGCCGAGTCAACTCCGCGCGCATCGCGGCAATTAAAGCAGAGCACGCTGGTTTAGCCGTGCAAGGCTCGGTGATGGCAAGTGATGCCTTTTTCCCTTTCCGTGATGGTATTGATAATGCCGCAAACGTTGGTGTCAGCTGTGTCATTCAGCCTGGCGGCTCCATACGAGATGATGAAGTTATTGCCGCAGCCGATGAACACGGCATGTCCATGGTATTCACAGGCATGCGCCACTTCCGCCACTAATTTTTATTTGGAAAAGATATGAACGTACTAGTTATTGGCTCTGGAGGCCGTGAACATGCATTGGCCTGGAAAGTCGCACAAAGCCAAGCGATAAATACCGTTTTTGTTGCTCCAGGTAACGCGGGTACCGCCATTGAGCCCAAACTTAGCAATATTGACATTGACCCAATGGCCTTTGAAGAGTTAGCCACTTTTGTTAAGAACAACGAGGTTCAGCTCACGATAGTGGGGCCAGAAGCACCACTGGTTGCCGGTATTGTTGATTATTTTACCGAGCAAGGCTTGGCCTGTTTTGGTCCAAGCGCTGGTGCCGCACAGCTGGAAGGCTCGAAGTCGTTTACCAAAGACTTTCTAGCGCGACACCATATCCCCTCTGCCGCTTATCAAACATTTACCGAAGTACCGCCAGCACTGAATTATTTACACCAACAAGGCGCTCCCATCGTGATTAAAGCCGATGGTTTAGCTGCGGGGAAAGGCGTTATCGTAGCGGAGACGATTGAGCAAGCAGAAACTGCCATTAAAGACATGCTATCTGGAAATGCCTTCGGTGAAGCAGGATGCAAAGTCGTTATCGAAGAGTTTCTCGATGGCGAAGAAGCCAGCTTTATTGTGATGGTCGATGGTAAACACAGCTTGGCCATGGCCACGAGCCAAGATCACAAACGTGTTGGCAACGGTGATACCGGCCTCAACACCGGCGGAATGGGCGCCTACTCTCCTGCACCAGTCGTGACCACCGAGATTTATCAACGCATTATGGATCAAGTCATTAACCCAACGATTGCTGGAATGGCTGCAGAGGGTAACGACTACACAGGCTTTCTCTATGCGGGTTTAATGATTGACAATGATGGCAACCCCAAAGTTATTGAATTTAATTGCCGTTTTGGTGACCCAGAAACCCAACCCATTATGATGCGTTTACAATCTGATTTAGCGCAATTATGTTTAGCTGCCCTAGATGGAAAGCTTGATGAACATACTACCGAATGGGATCATCGCGCGGCGGTTGGTGTTGTTCTTGCTGCTGGAGGCTACCCGGAAAGCTATGCAAAGGGCAAAGTGATTAGCGGTCTACCCGATACCGTCAATTCAAGCGATGCCAAAGTTTTTCATGCAGGCACAACATTGCTTGATGGGCAAATAGTTACCAGTGGTGGTAGAGTGTTATGTGCAACTGCTCTCGGAGATACAGTAACAGCCGCACAACAAGCGGCTTATGCACTGACCCATCAAATCAACTGGGAAGGCGTATATTATCGCGATGATATCGCCTACCGCGCCATTGAACGCGAAAAAAATAGCTGAAAAGCCGAACTAGAGAGGCTAGTTTATGAAGTACGCTAGGCAATATTCGTTATTCGACCGTTTTATCGCTGAAGCAGATAAAGTACTGCGCACTCTAAGCAAACGCGATAGTTCTCAGTCCCACCAAGCCTCACCCGCAGCCATGATTGAAGAAAGCGATCTCAACGCAGCGCAGGCCAAGCATGCCGCAGGACTAATGCGTATCAACCATACGGGTGAGATCTGCGCCCAAGCGCTCTATCAAGGACAAGCGTTAACCGCCAAGCTACCGAATGTGCGCAAAGAAATGGAACAAGCGGCAAATGAAGAGCTTGATCATTTGCATTGGTGTGACGAGCGCTTAACGCAACTCAATAGTCAGCCTAGCGTACTCAACCCCTTATTTTATGGAGTATCGCTGGGTATGGGAGCATTGGCTGGAGCAATCAGTGACAAAGTCAGCCTAGGCTTTGTTGCGGCAACAGAAGAGCTCGTCTGTCAGCATCTGCAAAAACATTTGCAAGAGTTACCCGAGAATGACCAAAAAAGCCGCGCTATCGTTAAACGAATGCTAGAAGACGAAGCACGCCACCAACAAACCGCACGAGACGCTGGTGGCACTGATTTTCCCCGCCCGATCAAGCTGGGGATGGCGCTAATTTCGAAGGTAATGACGAAAACGACTTATCGGATTTAACCGTTAAGGGGTTGCAGCTTGAACTTCAAACCCATGAGTGACTTCCACACCTGCCGCGTCCATCATGATTGATGCTGAACAGTATTTCGTTGCCGATAGCTCAACCGCTTTAGACACCTGTTTTTCTTTTAGATCGTGCCCTGTAACTATAAATTGAATATGAATTTTGGTAAAAGGTGAAGGAACGCCCTCAGCACGCTCAGCCGTCAACTCTGCTCGACAATCCACCACATTTTGACGCGTCTTTTTCAGAATGCTCATCACATCAAAACTGGCACAGCCGCCCAAGCCAATTAACAACATCTCCATAGGCCTTATCCCCATATTGCGGCCACCATGATCAGGAGGACCATCCATGACCACGCTATGCCCACTACCCGACTCACCCAAAAACATGGCGTTATCAACCCACTTAACGACTGCTTGCATTAATCTACTCCGACTCTAATTAGTTAGCCCTGAAAAAAGACTTCCCGGACTTTTTTCAGGAGTCGAAACAAAAATCCTGACGCAGATGCGTCGATTTGCTGGTATTTTTGCTTCTCGCATTGGCCTAATCGGCCAATGGCTGCACATTCGTGTGCAGCGCGTCGACCAAGAAAAATGCCCTAACGCTAGTTTTCTGGTCAAAAATTTTATTGAATTAACGATTTACTCTTTTGTTAACAATGTACTAGGCATTTTTCATGGCCGACTAATTAGACAGGGGCGGCCAATATTTACCAAAATACCTAAGGCACCTCAGTGTTCGCTTGTACTATCAATCAAACAAAAAAGAAGATTTTAAATCAAATTATTTTACTTGACTGAACGGAGCGCAAGATTAACATAGACACCCATTAAATGCGGATTTTTTAGTGTTTATTACAAAAACGGCTAGAGCCTAAAACCTCATTTGCCAATAAATGATAAATGTACGTTATTTTTAAAGACATAAAGGGCTACCTAAAGCGCTTTTTACTGAGTGTTAGCG
>JBNKUQ010000007.1:0-61505 GCA_050298695.1 Cellvibrionaceae bacterium | reverse complement strand
TTCTATGTATGCCAACACAGGGGATTCCTCGTTTGAGTCGAGTGGCGGTTAATGAAATATCGGAAAACACACAAAAACCTTTACAGGATTATGACCAAATGCATGTTTTTGTTGCCGGTGAGCAGGCAACGATTCCTGATGTTAGCAAGTTAGAGTATGCTTGCGTTGCCCTTTTGGGCCTTGAATAGATGAGCTGCCTTAAGTGGGTTTATGTTTACGAGTTAACGTTAAAAACTATCAGGATCTAGCTCAATATCATAGTCAACGATAACGGGTAAATGGGAAGAAAATTGTTGCCGCTTATAGATCATGGCATATTCAATTCGATTCTTGAGGCTTGCTGATGTAATTTGTAAATCAGTCCGCCATGCTTCTCCTTTGTCAATAGTACCACTAGGCCACCATGAGTATTCATCGGCGTCCTGATTCCCTTGTCGAAAGGCATCGATATAGCCTATATGCGGTAATTGTTTCATCCAGTGTTGCTCATCGGCTAAAAAACCGGATTGTTGTGCTTGCTCAGTTGGATTTGAGACGTCTTCTTTTCCTGGTGCCATTGCCCAGTTGCCACAAAAGATAAAATCTCTGCGTTTTCGAGCAATTTTGATTAAGTGAGATTGTAGATCATCAAAAAATTGGGCCTTAACTTCTTGAGATTCACTGCTGTTAGCTGCTGACGGTGCCAGTAATGATCCAATGCTTAAATTGTCAAAATCAATTTGCAGATATCGTCCTTCCATATCCACGCCACTCGAAAAGCCAAAACCATAAATTAAGGCCTTAGGTAGAGATCGGCTGTAAATAGCGACACCATTGTAGTGTTTTACACCGGAATCGAAAAAATAAGCATGGTAGCCTTTGGGGTGAAAAATATCGTCATCAGTCTCATATTCCAGGCAGCGTAAATCTTGCAAGCAAATAATGTCTGCTTCTTGATCGGCTAGCCAATCATAGAGACCTCGCGCTGCTGCTTGGTGAATGCCGTCAACGCTAATACTGATAATGCGCATAATTAATCCTTATTTCCAGAACCGCGTATGATACCCAAACTCAGCAAGTGGCAACAATGCTAATTAGAATAAATAATGCATATATAGGGACTTAACATGCAGAGGAGCAATTAAGTTTTTCTGCCAAATACATACAATGAGACCGAAATATGGCCTGAATTTTCACCTGTGGTTAATGTTGTCTACTTTAAGATACTGAATATCATCGTTATTATTTACGAAATCATTGTAAAATGCTAAACCACCCTCAAAGGGTGGGATTCAAATGGGGTTCCTATCCAGAAATTTTATTTGAATAGCATGTCTCAGCGATTTTTGGCTTTTTAAGCTTATTTATTACACTTTAGACAATTTGGCGTAAATGTCCATGCATGAATATCAAACTGCGTTTATTGAACTAGCGATCGAGCATAAAGCCCTGTGTTTCGGTGAGTTTACTCTCAAATCAGGTCGAGTCAGCCCCTACTTTTTTAATGCGGGACGCTTCCAAACAGGTTCAGCTTTAGCTGCATTAGGGAAGTTTTACGCTGAGGCAATTGTCCACTCGGGGCTAGCGATTGATGTTTTATTTGGCCCTGCTTATAAAGGCATCCCGTTAGTGACCACCACAGCGGCGGCTCTGTCCCTTGAGCATGGAGCTGATTATCCTATTTGTTATAACAGGAAAGAAGCTAAGGATCATGGTGAAGGTGGTCTCCTGGTTGGAGCGGCATTATCTGGTAATATTGCTATTATTGATGATGTGATTACCGCGGGCACTGCTGTTCGAGAGGTTATCGATATTATTCAATCTCAAGGCGCAAGGCCTGCAGCCGTCGTTATTGGCCTAGATCGCCAGGAAAAAGGGCGTGGGGAGAAGTCAGCTATTCAGGAAGTTGAAGAAACTTTCAACATACCCGTGCTGAGTATTATTAAGCTTGAGCACATTATTCAATATCTCGAGGGGCAGAATGACATGGATTTGCTGAACCGCATTAGAGACTATCGTCAACAATATGGTGTATAGAGAGATGACTTTGATAACACGTATCAGTGTAAATGCTTTTTTATTCGGCCTGTTGATACATACGGGTGCTTATACATCGGCTAATAATGCGCCCTATTATCGTTACATTAATGAAAATGGTGTTAAGGTAATTAGCTCGCAAATCCCTCCACGTTATGTAAAGCGAGGGTATGACATTATCACTATTGATGGCCGTTTGATTGAACGCGTTGCGCCAGAGCCTTCTGACGAAGAAAAAGCAAAAATGTTGAAGCAGCAAGAAGAGCAGGAGCGTCTAAACCGTTGGGATAAAGAGTTGCTAGGGAAGTATAGTGAAGTTGCCGATATTGAGGCCGCCAAACAGAGAAAACTAGAACAGAATGCAACCACAACCGCTATTATACGTCGCCGAATCGAAAAAATAGATCAAGAAATTAATCGTTATCAAAGTATAGCGGCGGCAGATGAGCGCAAAGGAAAAGAAGTATCACCTGATACCTTGGAATCTATAGCGCGTCTAAAGCATGATCGTACATTGGAGTATCGGGAAATAGAGCAGAACGAAAAAGAAAGAAAAATGATTGAAGAGAGTTACGACAAAGACATTGCCCGATTTAAGATTATTCGATCGGGAGATAAGTAAATTTTTTGTTGCTCAGTGCGTTTAGAGGCAAGTAATAGGGTTAGCAGTGTCAATAAATTTATATTATAAGGGGGCGATTTTATCTACACAACGGAAGCTTTAGGAGTTTCAATAAAAAAGTCATTCATGACCGTGGACCATTGTATCCCCCAGTTTTCAGTTGGGACGCGTTTAAAACCACTGCGCACAAATTGGGCTATCCTCCCCTCAGCAAGGGCAAGCATGGTATTTGCTGCTATCGCATGAGGGCAATGTGCGCGAGTTCCTTCCTGAATCTCCCCATCGCGTAAAATGTGCTTAAGTTGAGTTTCCAGACGATCAAAGAACTGTGCAATACGTTGATGAAGACGCCCCGTTTCTCCTGCAAGCGCATCACCCGTCAGTAGCCTTGTAATACCAGGATTGCGTTCTGTGAATGTGAGCAATAATAGTAATATTTGCTCACATCGTGATTGTGCATTAGGTGAGTCGTTAATAATAAGCTTTACGCGTGAAAAAATAGTTTCTTCAATAAATTCAATAAGGCCTTCAAACATTTTTGTTTTACTGGGGAAGTGTCTGTATAAGGCTGCTTCTGAAACACCCACTTTCGTGGCTAGTGCGGCAGTTGTAATTCTCCCACCAGGAGACTCTTGTAGCATTTTGGCTAGGCATTCAAGAATTTGTTGGCGGCGGGTTACTTTTTGATTACTTTTGCTCATTATTATTTACCGCGGCAAGCGTATTTAGACAATTGTTTTGGTTAGAAATTATTGACTTAATTCGTTGGAAAACTTGTTACGTATTACACGTCTATCAAATAAAAAACAACAGACTGAATGTCAGGCCACTTATCCTAACCATAACCGAGAAATTCATCAAGAATTACATGAAATTTTCTTACTTTTTAGTTCTTAATAGTCATGGTGATATATCAGAGTTATTTTATGTGGCTAATTAGCTCACCCTGGAAAAGTCGTCCAGAGCGTTGAAGTAAAAATACTGGCGCAAATGCGTCGATTTACTGATATTTTTACTTACCGCAAGCTCTATTGGCCAATGGCCGTATTTCCCCCTATGCGGCACGCCGACCAGAAGAATGCTACTTAGCTTCAATTTCTGGTCGAAAATTTTTTGTGATTTAATTTATTACGTTAACATTCAATGCCTTGTGCATTTTTCAGTTCGACTATTACTATTTTCGATTGGTTATTAAGGTGCCAACACCTTCGTCTGTAAATACCTCAAGAAGAATGGCGTGAGCAACACGACCATCAATAATGTGAGCGCTAGTGACTCCACATTTTACCGCATCTAATGCACAAGAAATTTTGGGCAGCATGCCGCCGTAAATAGTGCCGTCAGCGATTAAGTCATCGACTTCTTGTGTTGTCAATCCGGTGAGCACTTTTCCTTGCTTGTTTTGTAAGCCGGCAACGTTGGTTAAGAGCATTAGTTTTTCGGCTTGTAATACTTCAGCAATCTTTCCTGCAACTAAATCGGCATTGATATTGTAGGATGCGCCATCATTGCCAACACCAATAGGCGCAATAACGGGAATGAAATCGCTATTAAGCAGCATATTAATAACACTGGTATTGATAGAGGTGACTTCACCAACATGACCAATATCAATGATTTCAGAGGCTTGGATATCTTTTGTTGGACGCTTGCTGATAAGCTTTTTAGCTTGGATAAATTGTCCATCTTTTCCCGTGATACCGATAGCCTTACCACCATTACGGTTGATTAGATTAACTATTTGTTTATTGACTGTTCCGCCTAAGACCATTTCAACCACATCCATAGTGGCGCTATCAGTTACGCGCATTCCATCAACAAAATTTGACTCGATATTGAGCTTTTGCAATAAGCTGCCAATTTGAGGGCCTCCGCCATGGACAACAATTGGGTTCATTCCTACCAATTTCATTAATACGACATCACGGGCAAAGCTATTTTGTAGGTCTTCATCGACCATTGCATTACCGCCAAATTTGACAACGATGGTTTTACTTGTGAAACGTTGAATATAAGGTAATGCCTCAGTAAGTACTTTGGCAACATTGATGGCATTATCAAGAGTTAGAGACATAAATTAAGCCTAATCGGAGTGGTAAAACTCAGTGTTAATGGTTATTTATTACGGTGATTCCAGGATTAAAAATCCAGCGGTAGAGACTCGTCGACTTTTTTAAGTTCCCTTTTAAATAGGGTTTTTAATTGTTCGATGCCTTTTTCATTTTGTGCTTCGAAACGCAAGGTAAGAGCAGGAGAGGTATTGGATGCTCTAATCAAGCCCCAACCTTTTGCGTAGTCGACACGCAAGCCATCTATCATTATTTTTTCGCCGTTAGAAAAGTCCCCTGTTTCAATCAGCTTCTCAATGATTTTAAACTTCTTGTCTTCAGCAACAGCAATTTTTATTTCTGGAGTTGCAAGTGTTTCTGGCATAGCTGCTAGCATATCGTCTAGGCTTTGATCGCGCAATGACATAATCTCAAGTAGACGTGTTGCTGCATAAAGACCGTCATCAAAGCCAAACCAACGCTCTTTAAAAAAGATATGGCCTGAAAATTCACCGGCTAGTAGCGCTCCGGTCTCTTGCATTTTAGCTTTGATATGAGAGTGACCTGTTTTCCAAATGATGGGTCTACCGCCATAACTGCTGATGACACTGTTCAGTTGGCGAGTAGATTTTATGTCAAAAATAATATCGCAACCAGGGTGTCTCGATACTACATCTCGCGCAAATAACATCAGTAATTGATCTGGCCAAATAATTTTACCACTTTGAGTCACAACGACTAAACGGTCGCCATCGCCATCTAGCGCGATACCCAGATCTGCATTATTTTCACGAACAGCATTGATCAGTGTTTCTAGATTCGCTTCAACAGAGGGATCCGGTTCGTGGTTAGGGAAATTGCCGTCAAATTCACAAAATAAAGGGGTAACTTTACAACCCAGTTCTTTAAATAGTTGAGGTGCTAGTTGGCTGGCGGCTCCATTAGCCGCATCTACAACGAGGCTAATATCGCTAGTGATAACAATATCGCTCAAAATGGTATTGATGTAATCTTGGCTAAAGTCTTGATGAACAACCTCTCCGATTTTTCCCTCAATTAATTTTCCGCTTGTAATGCGATCACGTAAGCGCTGAATATCTTCCTCTACTAACGAGCGTTTATTAATAACCATTTTAAATCCGTTATAGGATTTGGGATTATGGCTGGCGGTAATGATGATACCGCTATTCGTTTGATCACTGAATTCAGCAGCAAAGTTCATTAGCGGGGTTGGAGCGAGACCCATATTAATAACATTGCAGCCGGTACTTGTTACCCCCCGCTCTACATGCTCATAGAATAAAGGGGAGTGTATTCGAGTATCCATGCCGATTAGCAAGGTTGTTTCCCCTTGCTCTAGTGCTTCTGTCGCAACGGCTTTTCCTATGAATTCTGCAATTTCTGGTGTTAGATCTGTGTCGACAATACCTCGAATATCATAGGCGCGAAAAATATGGGTTGGAACATCGATAGTCGATACATTCTTTGAAGAGTCTGTTGTTGAATCTTGTTGCTTATCTTGGTGTGCACCATCAATGAGTGCTTGATCTTCTTCCGAGATCATTAATTCTTGATCATTCAGATAAAGTGGATTACTTAGTTCTTCTTTAGTTTTGCTTTCACCCTTTTGCAGGTCAGTCCTCTGTTGTACTTTAACATCCAAGGCACTGTACAAGGCTTCATCTTGTTTATTTTTTCGATTTGCCAAAATATAAGCTATTCCTACCCCGCCGACGAGTAATGTTATGTTTAATAATATAAACCATAATGGTATCGTTGATGTTGTTTCTCGGAGTAAAGATGAAGGGTAAACCTCAATTTGCCAATGAGTTAATGGAATTTTACTGGTTTCTTTATCGTAACCGAGCCCTTCACCCAAAATTAAAAATAGTAGGGGTTGCTGTTTTCCAATCACTTGTTGTAGGTGGATTTTGGCATGCTTTGAATTGTAGCCCGAAAAGGCTTCTATTAAGCCGGAGATCCCTGTCGATATATGAATAATTGCAGCTAGAGGAGGAGTTCTTTCTGGTTGATAGTTTGTGGTCTTTTGAATGCCGAAAACCCAGTTAATTTCCCATTCATCAGAATTTTTATCTTTAGATATTTCCGGGAAAACTGTTTCTCCTCTCTCTAATCGATTAATCATATCAAGCTCAACAAATCCAATATCTCCACCATTGTCCTTATCATTTTGTGCTTCTTTAGGTAGATAAATGCTAACGCTCTTTGCATTAGAGAGAGTATTTAATATGCTATTTCGTAATTTATCAAACTGTACTTTTATTTCATCCGGGTCAGAATTTTCGATATTATTGAAAAAGTCAGTAATACTTTTTTGCCTGGAATAATTTTCTAAGGTTTTTGTGACCGATGTTTTGTAATTTTCTAGAGCGTTTTTTTGTTGAGATAAAATAGATAATGTCGCGCGATGAAAGTTTTCTTGATTATTGGGTTTGATGATGAGTTGTAGTAAGGCCGCAAAAACAAAAAGCGTTAATAAAATTGCAAGAGAAGAGTAACTAATGATTCGTTTTTTATCAGGAGAAATGCTTGTTAGAGGTGTTTTCTTTGAGTTTGCTTTTTTGACCATAGTAATTAATGTGCTCCTTGCAATTTTTGACAAATGTGGCTGATGATGTCTATAGAAAGTTGAGTTTTACTATTCTCAGAAAGTGTGACGTCATCATTTTTAGTAATGATAATGACTTTATTGTTGTCACTATTAAATCCAATATCTGATTGTGATACATCATTCGCAATAATCATGTCGAGATTTTTTTTTGCCAATTTATCTTGAGCGTAACTTAAAACCTGTTGAGTTTCTGCGGCAAAGCCAACTACAAAAGGGCGAGGGTTTAACGCGGCGATCGTCGCAACAATGTCAGGGTTCTTCACCATGTGAATAGTCATTGTGTCTTCTTCAGACCGTTTTTTTATTTTTTGCTCGGCTATTGTGGTTGGGCGATAATCAGCAACTGCAGCTGCGGCAATAAATATATCGCAGCCACGATCAACACGGTTTACGCTTGCTTGATACATCTCTTCCGCACTTATAACATCGATACGCTCTACATGTTCCGGTGTTGGCAATGACGTGGGGCCACTAATGAGGTAGGTTTTTGCACCGGCATCAACAGCTGCCTTTGCTAAAGCATAACCCATTTTTCCAGAGCTATGGTTGCTAATGTAACGCACAGGATCGATAGCTTCTCGCGTGGGACCCGCCGTGATTACAACGATTTTTCCTTCCAATAGGCGAGTTTGAAATAGGGGTGAGATGGCTTTAGCGAGTTCTTCGGGGTCCGACATGCGGCCGAGACCAACATCACCACAGGCTTGCCCTCCGCTATCTGGTCCCATCTGGTGTACGCCTCGGCCTTTTAGCGTTTCTAGGTTTTCTTGGGTGGCAGGGTTGTGCCACATCGCTTGATTCATTGCGGGGGCAATAGCGATAGGGCAGCGACTAGCTAGGCAAACTGTGGTAAGCAAGTCATCTCCTTTGCCAGCGCTTAAGCGAGCGATTATGTCTGCACTAGCGGGGGCAATCAGTAGTAAATCGGCCCAGCGTGCAAGTTCAATATGGCCCATAGCCGCCTCTGCTTCCGTGTCGAGTAAATCGATGGCAACCGGATTACCAGAAAGCGCTTGCAGCGTCAGAGGGGTGATAAATTCTTGAGCAGCTTTGGTCATAACGACGCGTACATCCGCGCCCAAATCTTTGAGGCGTCGAATGAGTTCGGCACTCTTATAGGCGGCAATTCCGCCGGAAACGCCCAATAAAATACGTCGGTTAGTTAGATGGCCAGGTAATCCGCTCATTAGCGTGCTCGGTTGTGGGTATTAACTTAGTAAAAAGCGCGTTAAGATACCACTTTGCCGCTTTGATCTAAAGAGCAAGCTAAGGCCTGTTGACGATTTACTGGTACAAATAATTGTCAATAGGCCTTAACAATTTAACTGAGGTAAAGGACATACTGACACAAAACAAAGGAGTGTATTTATGGCGATCAATCACTGGCCTATCGCGGAGCGACCCCGAGAGAAGCTATTGTTACATGGTGCGGCTGCATTGTCCGATGCAGAGCTCTTGGCTATTTTTTTGCGGACAGGTTGCGCAGGCAAATCTGCTGTTGACCTTGCTCGTGAGTTATTGAGTGAGTTCAACGGGTTGCGGTCTCTATTAGAGGCAGATCAGCGCAGTTTCTGTCGGGCCCGGGGTTTGGGGAGTGCAAAATATGCCCAGCTGCAAGCGGTTATGGAAATGGGGCGCCGTCATCTTGCTGAGAGCTTGGTGAAAAAAACGCTTTTGACAGGCTCAAAAGAGGTTAAGCGCTTCTTGGTAGGACATTTAAGGCACCATCAGAGAGAAGTATTTGCGGTTCTTTATCTTGATAGTCAGCACCGCCTTATCGCATTTGAGGAGCTATTTAAAGGAACGGTTAATTGCGCCCATGTCTACCCTCGAGAAATTGTGAAAGCTGCGCTCAAACACAACGCTGCAGCCATTATTTTGTCGCATAATCATCCGTCAGGAGATGCCAAGCCTAGTGATGCAGATCGAATCGTTACCCAGGATATATGCGATGCGTTACGTTGCCTTGATATTAAAGTTTTGGATCATATGATTGTTGGCAATACCGAGGTCAGTTCCTTTGCTGAATTAGGGTTAATTTAGTGACAAACCGATAAAATTGGCGAGAAAACGCAGTTATTTATTGATTGTTCGTTCAGCTTTTGGTATAAATCGCGCCTCTTTTTTCGGGGTGGTTTTTAAGTGCTTGGTTTTAAGCTGTGAAGGCATGGACAAAGCTGGCCTCCCGACGATGAAAATCGTCTTCATTTATATTAATTGTTAGACATGGATTACCCATTTAACTGGAGTTATCCATGCACATGTATAGAGGCACGTCATGTCTAGAGTATGTCAAGTTACCGGTAAGCGTCCTGTAACTGGGAATAATGTATCACATGCAAAGAACCACACTAAGCGTCGTTTTTTGCCAAATTTGCACAATCACCGTTTTTGGGTAGAGTCTGAAAAGCGATTTGTTAAATTGCGTGTCTCTACAAAAGGTCTACGCGTTATTGATAAAGTTGGCATCGATAAGGTGTTGGCAGATATACGCTCTCGTGGCGACAAAGTATAACTCGTTAGCTGTTTACTAGGAGAATCTCAGATGCGCGATAAAATCCGCTTAAATTCATCAGCAGGTACTGGTCATTTCTATACTACTGATAAAAACAAACGCAATATGCCTGAAAAAATGGAAATTAAAAAATATGATCCCGTGGTACGTAAGCACGTGATCTACAAAGAAGGCAAAATCAAATAAGCAGTCCCCTAAAGCTGTTTAACCTTAACCCGACGCAAGTCGGGTTTTTTATACCCCCCATGGATGGGGGGTACATCAAAAATGCAGGAAATTTTTGAGTATCCAGGGATGGATGGTACTCTGCGGACGCATGGATGCGTAGACGCGGGGCATGCAATGGATGAACTGATACTGCATCACTAAGTTAATGAGGTGAGCGCCGATTTTCTAGTGCACTATGCCGAGTCTCGCTATTCGAACATGGCACGTCTAGAATAAGACTTGCTACGTATTGATGCGATTTTAAAAAAAGCTACCTAAATCTATGCCAGAGCTCCCTGAAGTAGAAACCACCCGCCGAGGTATTGAGCCGCACATTCAAGACAAAGTAGTGCGCTCTGTTTGTATTCGGCAGGCGTCCTTGCGATGGCCGGTTCCCAGTGATTTGCCGGTTTTGCTGGAAGGAAAGAGGTTGCTAGAAGTTAATCGTCGTGGTAAATATTTGCTGCTACGTTTTTCTCATGGTCATTTAATTATACATTTGGGTATGTCTGGGAGTTTGAGGATTGTTGAGAGTTGCCTCCCCCCTAAAAAGCATGACCATATTGATATTCTTTTTTCTAAAAAAATCTGTTTACGTTTCCATGATCCTAGGCGATTTGGTGCCATGTTGTGGACAGATGAAAACCTTACCGATTACAAGCTACTAAAAAATTTAGGTCCAGAGCCGCTTTCTGAAGATTTCAATGGGGATTATTTATTTAAGAAAAGTCGTAAGCGAACAAAGAATATTAAAACATTTATTATGGATGCAAATATCGTGGTTGGCGTTGGTAATATTTATGCCAATGAAGCCTTGTTTTCGTCTGGTATTCGCCCTTCAAAAATGGTTGGTAAAGTGACTCGCCAGCAATATGAAACTTTGGTGATAGAAATAAAAAAAGTCCTTGAACGATCTATTATTAAGGGTGGAACAACGCTAAGAGACTTTGTTGGTGGTGATGGTAAGCCGGGATATTTTGTTCAGCAACTCAATGTATATGGCCGTGCTGGGCAAGCCTGCAATATTTGTTCGGCGACCCTTAAATTGGTGCGTTATTCCCAGAGGGCCACGGTTTATTGTCCCCGTTGCCAGTCTTAATGCCTCTAGTAGATTGACTAGCGTTTGGTATAAGCCCAACTCTTGGATGTTATAATCATTAATGTGACTCTTGCTACTGTATTGAAAGTGTGACTTGAGTAAGGCGTATTTTTTGCAGTTTATGTTTTTATCTACCATACTTTGAATCGGCTTATTGCGTTGTAAAAAAGTCTGCCTTTTGAACAGCTCATAAGTCAACCCTGAATTTTAATAACAATGAGGCCATTATGAACCAGCCGATGATTAAACGATTACCTGCAATATTGCTAATAAGTGGTGCTATTGCCACAAGTGTCAGTAGTTATGCTGCCCCTTTGATTGATGTGACCGTGACGGCGGCGCAGTGGCAAGCAGACTATTCGGGGAATGTGGGTCAAGACGATGAGACAGCGACACTAGATGAACTGGGCTTTGATGATGACGACCATAATGTGGTGGCATTGACATTCGAGCATCCTGTGCCTTTCCTTCCTAATGTGCGGATTCAAAATACGAATATTGACACCAGTGCCAGTGGCACAATCAGCCGCGACCTGACTTTCAATGATGTAACATTTTCTGCCAGTGAAGATGTTGAAACAGCGCTTGATCTTTCGCATACGGATTTCACTTTCTTCTACTCACCGTTAAATAACTGGGTACACTTGGACCTCGGCTTAACGGGCCGTAAATTTGATGGTGAAGCGAGTATCGAAGGTAGTGTGACTGGGCAAGAAAGCGCCGATCTTGATGTGTGGATACCGATGATTTATGCCGGTGCTCGCTTTGAATTACCGCTTACGGGTGTCTATATAGATGCAACACTCAATACGATTGGCTATGATGGAAATGAGCTAACTGACTTTACCGCAGCGGTTGGATATCAAACAGATGGTCTGGCAGCTGACTTTATTGCTGAACTCGGATACCGTTCTTTTTCTATCGAAATTGATGATATTGACGACATTGAGGCAGATTTAGAGCTGGATGGAATTTTCTTAAGGCTCGGTGTTCAGTTTTAGCCCTTAGTTCTGCGTTACTCATAGGCGAATAAAGTAACAATAAATTCTAGGCGCAATCGATAAACTTATTAAGAATTGTCGATTGCGTCACACTTTCTCTCAAAGTTCTCTATACTTAGAGAATGACTACGTCCTCTTCTCATGTGAACCGCGATATTAACCTGGATCGCCACCATCTTCACAATGTGCGCAGTGCTTTTTTAAAGCTTAATCAGGCACGATTAGAGCTTGCGCGCGATGGTTTGACAGAATCACAGGTGACATTCCTTAATGTATTGCCGATGTTATTTCACTATAACCACCCTATGTTGCCTGGTTATATCTCGCGCAACACGCCATCAGGTCTTTATGCCTATCACGAATCTGAAGAGGGTTTTAGGCAGCTGCGTAGCTTAGCAAGAAGTTTTCAGCCTAATCGCAAGATTAATCAGTCAGAGGATATATTGGCCCTCTACGCGATGGGCAGCTTTGGCACCATTGCACATAATAAAAAAAGTGATATCGATTTTTGGTTATGCCATCGTCCAGGATTAACCAAGGAAGCATTGTTTTATCTAGAAAAGAAATGCAGCAGTATTAGCGCTTGGGCTAAGAAGTTGGGGTTGGATGTCACGATTTTCATTATGAATAATGAAACCTATCATACCCAAAAGCAGCATAATTTTAATCATGATGCCAGTGGTAGTACCCAACATTACTTGTTATTAGATGAATTCTATAGAACAGCAATCTACCTGGGTGGCCAACTTCCCGCTTGGATATTTCTTCGACCGGAACAAGAGAAGCAATATCAAAAATGCTTTGACCTGTTAACACAACAGCGATTGTTGCCTGATAAGCATCTCATGGATTTTGGTGCTATAGGAAAAGTGCCGGCAGATGAATTTATCAGTTCAGCAATATGGCAGTTATATAAAGCGATTCATTCACCTTATAAATCTATTCTCAAATTGTTATTGTTGGAGATTTATTGCCAAAATTTTGAGAATCCTATTTTGCTCTCTCAACTTTTTAAAGAGCAGCTGCATACGGTAGATCATCACCGAGTTATCAACCATTGGGATGTTGATCCTTATTTACAAAATTACTACTACATAGAAAATTACTTGTTAGCTACTAATCAACACCCTCGATTGGAATTTTTGAGAAGATGTTTTTATTTTAAGTTAGAACTTTCTTTAACACATAATGCTAAACAGCCGAAGCGCTCTGATATGTTACTTTATTTAACACAGCAGTGGGGATGGAATGAAAGCTACATTGAGCATTTGGATAATCATAAGCATTGGAAATTAAAAGATGTACTTGAAGAGAGACGTTTGATTATTAATGAATTAAATTATAGTTATCAATTAATTATTGATTTTTTTCGGGAACAAAAAGTTAAATTACACGCATCCAATAGAGAGTTAAATATACTTGGGCGAAAATTACATGCTGCTTTTTCTAGAAAGGCAGGAAAAATTGAGTGGGTAAATCCACTGTCTTCAAAAAATATTTCGGAAGCTAATTTGTTGGTTAGGAAATGTGATAAAACCCTAAAGTGGATCGCATCTGACAGTCAGAATATTATTTTGGTAAAAAAGGAAACACCTATTGAGCTAATTGCTTGGCTACACTGTAATCAGGTAATGATTGGTGCAACTAGATTGCATTTCAAAGAATTGAATCAGAAAGGGAATGTTGAAAAAGCCCATAATATGGATGCTAGATTAATGCAATCTCTACGTCGGGTGATTACTTCGTTGATTTCACTGCCAATGACAACAGCAGATCATAAAGTATTTGAAAAACCTTGCAGTATCAATAAGCTACTATTGTTTGTTGATTATCGCCCCGATCAAGTTGTGCCTCGAGTCAGTGATTTAAGTATTTCTAGCTTGGTTCGATTGGAATGTAATATTGATATACTATCGATTAATAGCTGGAATGAAATTATTTGTTATAATCGGAATGGACGTTTGTTAGATACTTTGCTGCATATTTATATGCAAGCGATTCAAAATAATCATATTACAGGGAAAACCGATATTTTATGTAATCATCCTGACCGTTATTTTCAGCAAGCTATTAGAAAATATATTCAACCTCTATTTGAAAGTATTTATCTATTCTTTAAAGATAATCCTTCGGGTCGGTTCATCAGTTACCTCAATGGACAGTATTTGCTGGTTCATAATTACGATAAAAGATCAGTGATTAAGTGGTTAAATGATGATGATGAAGTAAGATCACTCTTAACATCACCAATGCCTTACTATAGTCCAGTGGGTTTTGATGGCAAAACAATGTCTGACCACCCCTTAGCCATTTTTTCTCGGCACCATAGGGCGGAATCTGTGCAAGTTTTTTATCGGCGACGTGGAGAACAAGTCGATATTACAATTATTGATGAGCTGGGCACTTGGTATGAAGGTGAAATGAGCTACAAGCTCGGTAGTATTTCATTGCAGCCGCTGCATCGTTTTTTACGTGCAGTTGCTAATCGCAGGCAAAACAAATCCTACGAAGAAATGAGCCCCTTCGATATATTTCCCATAACTTTTTCAGAGTTGGCGAAGTCTTCTAATACTTGGCAGTTAGAAGCACGGAATGTTACTTCACAAGTTGATAGTCGTTTGGGGTTGGCAATTCATGCCGTGGCAGAATATATTGGTGATCAATACCAATATATTCTATATGTGGATGAAATGCGCTTTTCTGAGATTGAAGACGGCGACAAAGCTTACCAGCAGCTAGCTACGATTATTAAGAAAGAACAAAATCAGCAGTTAAATGCTTGTCCTTACTATATTAGTGACTTAGATTTATCGCCATGTGGGGTTGAACTTAGTTATAAAGGTGAATTGAATACCTCCCATTACTTGATCATGAAAGATTATCTACAGGAAAAAATAGATCGTGCATTACTCAGTATTTAAGTTTCAATGTGGTATGAGATCAGGCAGAGAAAGCAGGAAATTCAATATGGGCGGTGGATTGCTCGCAGCAGGTTCTCGATAACAATTCTTGTAAGGTTTCTTGAGTTTTTGTGCAACGCCATTGACCATTGTCATCAATGCAATGAAACCCACCTGATTTAGCTGCAACCCATATTTGTTGTGTAGCCGTTTGTCTGGAGATGATCACTTGGGAGTGGGTATCCTCAAGAAAAATTGTCAGTACACCACCACTATTTTCATAATCCATTTGTACATCTTGTTCTTCAACCATTAGGTCGATAGCTTCTTCTATTTCTCGATAGAGCGCTTCTGCTCGATGCCGATATTCTGCCTCATTCATTTTTCAATACTCTGTTTAATCGTTCTTTACTGAGAACCTGCCGATAATGCATGGCTCTCTCTAGCATTTATTGATAAGGCAGTATAGAGCTAATTAACTATAAAATGACATATTTGAAGCGGCTATTTTTGTGCCTATCTGTGTTGCTCGTTTTGCACATAGGCCCACTATTCCTACATGGACTGTGTAGGTAAGGGGAGTAGCAGGAGCGGGAGCTTTGCACGGCAACGTGCTCACTCATTGGGCAAGTGAAAAAACTCTTAACCGCTTGATTCATTGAGGTTTTTGTCAACTTCACCGTGTCCAACTGCGGTTTATAGGTTTATAGTTAATTAGCACTAGCTATGGCAGGATAACTTGGCTATTCGCTGTGGCAACCGGTATACTGCGCTCAGCTAACAGGTTGAATTTACAATGAAAAAGTCATTTTTTGCGGTTTTGTTAAGTGCTAGTGTTTTAGCGGGGTGTGGCCAAACAGGTCCATTGACTTTGCCCACATCAGATTCACTTGAAAATGCGCCAGATAACACTAAAAAGAAGACAGTAAACACGGTAAAAGCAACACCGACAACGACAACAGAAGTGAAGTAAAGAGCAGAAATGACATATTTTAATTATCATCAGAATCAACTGATGTGTGAACAAGTGCCTTTGAGCACAATAGCGGAGCAATTTGGAACGCCTACCTATGTCTACAGTCGAGCAGCATTGACTCAGCATTACCTGGATTATCAACATGCTTTGGGCGATTTTCCAGGGATGATTTGCTATGCCGTGAAAGCCAATTCGAATATTGCTGTGCTTAATGTTTTAGCAAAGTTAGGGGCGGGTTTTGATATTGTCTCTATTGGTGAACTAGAGCGAGTATTAGTTGCCGGGGGAGACCCATCGCGAATTGTTTTTTCGGGCGTTGCTAAAACAGCAGCGGAAATGCAACGTGCTTTGGAGCTGGGTGTTTATTGCTTTAATGTTGAGTCAAGCGCAGAATTAGAGCGCTTAAATGAAGTGGCTCAAGCAATGGGGGTGATGGCTCCTATTTCTTTGCGCGTTAACCCCGATGTTGATGCTCAAACACATCCCTATATTTCAACGGGCTTAAAAGAAAATAAGTTTGGCATTGATATTGAGGAAGCTATCAATGTTTATCAACAAGCCGCTGCCTTATCAAATTTGAAAATAATTGGTGTCGATTGTCATATTGGGTCTCAGCTCGTGACGATAGATCCTTTTCTTGATGCCCTAGACCGGGTACTGAGACTTGTGGATCGCTTGGCAGATTGGGGAATCACCATTGAACACTTGGATTTAGGTGGTGGAGTTGGTGTTTGTTATAAAGATGAACAGCCCCCGGTAATTGCTGATTATCTGAATGAAATCAAGATGCGACTGGGTGGTCGTACGCTTTCCCTTTCATTAGAGCCTGGGCGTTCTATTGCAGCAAATGCTGGTGTGCTTTTAACTAAGGTGGAGTATTTGAAACCAACGGCCCATAAAAATTTTGCCATTATTGATGCGGGTATGAATGATAACATTCGTCCTTCGCTTTATCAGGCATGGCAGAATGTATTGCCATTACAGCAACAAGATGCAGTGACAAGTGATACAAAGGTTTGGGATTTGGTTGGGCCCGTTTGCGAAACAGGAGACTTCTTGGCGAAAGATCGCTCCTTGGCATTATTGACAGGCGATACCTTGGCATTGATGTCTGCGGGTGCCTATGGTTTTACCATGAGTTCAAATTACAATAGTCGAGGGCGTGCCGCTGAGATTATGGTTGATGGTGAGCAAATACATCTAATTAGAGAGCGAGAGAGTATAGAAGATCTTATGCGTGGTGAAAAAATTATCGAAGCTCTTTAATAATAGCCTCGGTTCTACACCCAGAAGTGGAAAGGCGATGGATGTAGAGCACCAGTGACAGCAAGTAATGAATAAACGAGATGAGTATGCGATTACGTTTTACCAAAATGCACGGCTTAGGCAACGATTTTATTGTTATCGATGCCATTAATCAGCGTGTCTCATTGACAACCGAGCAGGTTAAAAAATTAGCTGATCGCCGTTTTGGTATTGGCTGTGATCAGGTGTTGATTGTAGAAACACCGCAGCGTCCAGAAGTGGATTTTAACTATCGCATTTATAATCATGATGGTTCTGAGGTTGAGAATTGTGGCAACGGTGCTCGTTGCTTTGCAAAATTTGTGCGTGATCGCAAGCTAACGGGTAAATCTACCATTGTTGTAGAAACATGCGCTGGAATTATGGGCCTAAAAGTCAATGCTAGTGGCAGTGTGACAGTCGATATGGGTTTGCCTGAACTTAATCCACCAGCCATTCCTTTTCTGGCGTCAGAGCAAAAGCTGGTTTACTCGTTGCCCCTGTCAAATGGAGAGGTCGAGATTAGCGCAGTTTCTATGGGAAATCCTCATGCGGTTATGCTGGTTGAAAATGTTACATCGGCGCCAGTGCTTGAGTTAGGCCCTGAAATTGAAATTCATGCCCAGTTTCCACAGCGTGTTAATGCAGGCTTTATGGCAGTTCGTTCACGTTCAGAGATTGATTTACGCGTTTTTGAGCGTGGAGCGGGCGAGACCTTGGCTTGCGGAACCGGTGCGTGCGCTGCGGTTGTGGCAGGGAAAATTCGCGGCTTATTGGACAACCAGGTACGTGCCAACCTAAGGGGAGGGAGCCTCGATATTGAATGGGCGGGAGAGGGGCATCCCGTTTTGATGACGGGCCCCGGAACCAGTGTTTTTCATGGACAAATAAAAATATAGGGAATTCTGATTATTCCAGAACAACGATTCGCTTGCATGACAAGCAGTATCGAGCGTGTTATTTTTCAACCTGTTTATGTTCTGGAGTGGATAACGTGCTCATTCATTGGGTGAGTGAATAAAAATTCTTAAATGCTTGATTCATTGAGCTTTTTATCAATTTCACCATGTCCAACTGCGATTTATGGGATTATGCAGTATAATTCGCTATCACTGACAGATTATTACGAGAAAACGATAATACCTATGTCTTCATTTACGCACCCACATGATATTCCCGTTTTAACCGCATTGACTGATGATCAAGTTGCAGATTACTTGAGGCGCAGTCCCGATTTTTTAGTTGATAAGCCCGCCTTGTTAGCGGATTTAAATTTGCCTCATAATTTAGATGGTAAAGCGGTTTCTCTTGTGGAAAGACAAGTATCCGTCTTAAGAGAACGCAACATTGATATGCGTAATCGTCTTCATACTTTGATTGAAAACGCGCGTAATAATGACTTTCTTTTTGAAAAAACGAAGCGTTTAGTTTTATCTTTACTCGATAATCATCAGGTTGATGATTGCATTGATGCTTTATTCTTTGGTTTGCAAAATGAGTTTGATATTCAATTTTCTTCGTTATTGCTGATTAAAGAGCATAGCTATTCCTCTGAGTTGGCCAATCAACAAGTGCAGCAGTTCAGTTTAAATGAAGTTGAAAAGAATCTACCATCCGTTGTGAATAGTCCACGTGCTGTATGTGGTCAATTGAGTGAGGCTGAATTGAGCTTTGTTTTTGGTGATCACGCTAATGTTATTGGCTCTACCGCTATTGCTCCGCTTAAATATGGTAATACATTAATGGGGGTTTTAGCGATTGGCAATCGTAATCCAGATTATTATTGTTCTAGTATGAATACCTTGTTTTTAAACTATATTGCTGACACATTGTGTCGTTTACTCAAATGAACACATGTTAAGTCTTGAAGAAAGTCGCCAGAAATATTCACTATATTTGCGTACCGAAAAACAAGCTTCCCCTCAAACGCATGACAGCTATTTGCGAGATATTACTAAGCTTCAAAATTATTATGGTAAAGATATTGACGTCTCTCAAATTACCCCTGGCGATATTCGTCAGTGCATGGCAACATTACATCGCGAATCAATAAGCCCTCGTAGTTTGCAGCGCTGGTTATCGGCGATTAGAAGTTTATTTAATTTTTGTATTCAAAAACAGTTTCTAAAGAATAATCCTTGTGATGCGATACAGCCTCCAAAAAATAAAAAAAGTTTACCTAAAACTCTTGATGTCGATGAAGTAAATCGCTTATTGACGAATAAGGCCTCCTCATTTTTAGCGCGGCGCGATCATGCCATAGCTGAATTATTTTATTCATCAGGTTTGCGCTTATCTGAGTTGGTTGCATTAAACTGTAAGGACTTAGACCTGACTGCGGGTAGTGTTGTCGTTACGGGAAAAGGCAACAAAGTGCGCTTATTGCCCGTTGGAAAAATAGCGCGCGAGGCCTTGCAAGAATGGTTGCTGTGTAGAAAACCCCATGCACATGAAGGCCAGTTAGCTTTATTTATTTCACAGCACGGTACACGAATTGGTCAGCGTAATATACAGCAACGCTTAAAGAAACTTGCTATAGAAAGGCAGTTATCACAACCACTTAATCCACATATGCTAAGGCACTCATTTGCTAGTCATATGTTAGAGTCGAGCGGAGATTTACGTGCTGTTCAGGAATTATTAGGCCATGCTAATATCAGTACAACACAAATTTACACTCACTTGGACTTTCAGCATTTGGCGAAAGTTTATGATCAAGCACACCCGCGTGCTAAAAAAAGTAAAGACCGTTAGAGCGTGGCTAAACTGAGCAAGCGCGGAATGTTTAATGGCCGCGCTTTCATTTTCAATAACAAATATATTTTGTTGGCCATGAAAAATGCCTGGTACATTTTAAGCCAACACTACTCCTGCTCATACCTGCCTCCATATAGGCAATGCGAGAAGCAAAAATACCAGTAAATCGACGCATTATACTCACGACATCCAGTCGTTCAGCCCGAGGCCATCTACGATGTGCAAAACGGTTCCCGGTCGTTTGGTGCGCCAGAATTTTTGCTTCGACTCCTGAAAAAAGCTAAGGGAAGCTTTTTTCAGGGTTAACTATTTAGATAGGTTGACTACCGTAATTGCTCACGGGCTTCTTAGGTGGATCAGCTAATACGTTAGGTTCAATCACATCAATTTTTCCACCAGCTTTTAGAAAGGCTTCTATTTGTTGGCTCAATTCTTCTTGCTCCGCTTTTTTACTTGAAGCTGATAGCTCTAGTGCATTGATGTCGATAGTGATGTCAGAGGCAACATCGTTGAATTCGATTTCTTCATTATCTGACATAATATACCCCCGAAACAAAAGTTGGATCAAAATATTTATGGTGAATCTATTATCCTGCACCATAGTTATAGTTCATATAACGGCAGCTACATAATAATTTGTAGCCCATAGTTAGTTTGTTTTGTTATCGAGTTGTGAGGAGGAAAAAAAGAAAGTTATAAGCATGAATAAAGCCCCCTATTGTGGGGTTTGGGGGCCTAGATGTGATGAAGAGTGATGCTAATGCCTACACTGCATCGGTGCCAGTTTCGCCTGTGCGAATGCGATAGATTTGATCAACAGGTGTAACAAAAATTTTACCATCACCAATTTTACCGGTATGAGCTGCTTTAGTGATGGCTTCAACACATTGATCGACCATGGATTCGTCTATGACCAGCTCTAGCTTAACTTTGGGTAAAAAATCGACAACATACTCGGCTCCGCGATAAAGCTCTGTGTGGCCTTTTTGTCTTCCAAAGCCTTTGACTTCGGTAACAGTCATACCTTGAACGCCAACTTCAGAAAGAGCGGTGCGCACATCATCAAGCTTAAAGGGTTTTATAACAGCGGTGACAAGCTTCATAGCATTTTCCTTCGTTGTTCATTTTTATTAGGGGCTAGAATGAGCGAAGAGCATAGCAGCAATTAAAGCGAATGCCTATCCCCATGGTTTTGCAGGGGAATTAAAATTTTATTCATTACTAGGCTTGCTCCATTTAAGCGCCATGGCCGACGCGAATGTCGATTTGCGTGGAGGAAAATTAGTATGCGTCCGCTGGAGACCGTCCATCCGTTGGGGGCATGCCCCGCTCCTTTGCATCCATGCAACCGCGGGATACCGTCCATCCCTGGGCACTCAAAAATTGCTCCTGCATTTTTGATGTACCCTCCATCCTTGGAGGGCATAAAAAAACCCGGCATAAAGCCGGGTTAATCGCTCAAAAATGCTTTCTGTTATTTGCTAGCAAATTCAGGGTAGGCTTCCATTCCACACTCAGAAAGATCGACACCGTCAAATTCTTCTTCTTCGCTAACACGTACTCCCATAATCACTTTGATAATCAGCCAGACGACGATACTGGTGACAAAAACCCAGACAAAAATAGTTAGCGCTCCAATAATTTGCATGCCGAAAGAAGCAGAATCATTTGTCAACGGTACAACCAACAAACCTAAGAGGCCCACTACACCGTGAACAGAAATAGCGCCAACAGGATCATCAATTTTTAATTTATCTAAAGTAATAATACTGAAAACAACTAATACTCCTCCAGCAGCTCCAATCAGTGTTGAGGCTAATGCAGACGGTGTATCTGGCCCCGCTGTTATAGCAACTAGACCCGCTAATGCTCCATTGAGGGCCATGGTTAAATCTGCTTTGCCAAAAATAATTCGAGCTAATAACAGAGCTCCTATAAGACCACCTGATGCGGCAGCATTAGTGTTCATAAAAATAACAGATACAGCATTGGCATCAGATATCGTTGAAGTTGCTAGCTGTGAGCCACCATTGAAGCCGAACCAACCCATCCACAGGATAAACGTACCGAGAGTTGCTAGCGGAAGGTTTGCGCCGGGTATTGCATTAATTTCACCGTTTTGTCCATATTTTCCTTTGCGTGGGCCAAGTACTAATACCCCGGCAAGTGCCGCAGCAGCACCAGCCATATGAACGATGCCTGATCCAGCAAAGTCTTGAAAATCAATACCCTCAGCTTTTCCTTTTATTTGGAAAATGCCAAAAACAGATTGCTCACCCCAGGTCCAAGCTCCTTCCATTGGGTAGATAAAACCAGTCATTACCACAGCAAATAGTAAAAAAGCCCATAGTTTCATCCTTTCAGCAACAGCCCCGGAAACGATTGACATGGCAGTGGCGACAAAAACGACTTGAAAGAAAAAGTCAGCTGATGGGCCGTAAGTCTTTGGATCTGTAATTAAACCGGTTACATTGCCATCAGCATCCAATAATTGCGCGCCATCCCCAGTAATTGCTGATAGGAAAAATGCTCCATCATACATAATGCTGTAGCCACAAATCATGTACATAGTGCATGCGATAGCAAATAGGGCGACGTTTTTCGTCAAAATTTCAGTGGTGTTCTTAGCTCGGACAAGGCCGGCTTCCAGCATGGCAAAACCAGCTGCCATCCACATTACCAGTGCGCCACAAATCAAAAAATAGAATGTGTCCATGGCGTACTGCAACTCAAAGATTTGGTTTTCCATCGTTGCTCTCCAATATAATTGTATTGTTGTAGTTAGGAAATGGATTAAAAATTAAAGCGCGTCTTCTCCGGTTTCACCTGTACGTATGCGCACGACTTGTTCAAGGTCGGAAACAAAGATTTTTCCATCGCCGATTTTTCCACTGTGGGCAGCTTTGCTCACGGCTTCTAAAACGCTATCAACTTGACTGTCGCTCACTGCGACTTCAAGTTTAGTTTTTGGAAGAAAATCGACAACATATTCTGCGCCACGATACAGCTCAGTGTGTCCTTTCTGACGGCCAAAGCCTTTGACTTCGGTTACCGTGATGCCTTGAACGCCGATCTCTGAAAGGGCCTCACGCACGGTATCGAGCTTGAACGGCTTGATAATCGCTGTTACTAGCTTCATAAGTTACTCTCCTAAGGTGTTTTAGTGTTCCTGGGTTTTGTTGTTTCAATAAATACTATTTATCGAAATCTACTTTTATTAAGTTCCTTAGTTTTTCATTGCACAGTTGTGTGAAGCTGTGAACGAACTAACTGGAACAATGCAGGTGATATGCCAAGTATTAAAAACCTATAAAAAACAGCGTGTTAACACTTTTTAGTGACTTGAAAAATGGATAAATAGCAAGAATTAAATTATGGCTTGCACCAATATCGTGCTGTTTGTGGTAAGCGGCACCAATATCGCGCTTTGTTTTGGTGCATAAATCGCTCTTCTAGAAGAAGGCTTAGATTAAAGAACGCACTGAAAAAATCATTCGGTAATAGTGCTTTTATGTGTCAACTTGTGCGTGCGAGGTGTAGGTATCTCAGGAACTTTTGGTTTGATTCTCTAATAATACTTCTACATGTGATAATTGTTCCTCAAGATTTTGTAAACGCATACGCGTTCGTAAAAGAACGGCAGATTGCGTATCAAATTCATCTCTGGATACAAGATCTGCTTTTTTTATTGCACTTTGTAGAAGACTTTTAATTTTTGATGGTTCCATATTGAGTTCGCTCTTATCAATATGCTTAATAATATCTTCAATAATACGTGTCATCATAATATCTATCCGAATTTTTATATCCAATGTAGTACTTTCCTTCAAAGCATTGATTCTAACAGTTCTTGTCATTCAATAAATCATCAATGTTACTTTATAGAATGTCGCATGCTCTCAATAAGGGCGGTCGTTCATCTTTGGTGCAGAAATAACGCGTTATTCCGGTGCTATTTTTTTGCGAAATATTAATTGATTGATGAAAAAAGTTATAACTTATTGATAAATAGAAATTAACTGCTATTGGCTTAAATTGTGCAGTGTGATATATGTATCACCTCGATACTTTAACGAGCCTGGGGGCTAGTGCTAGTTAACTAACGTGATACCGAGGTGATTTAAGCGGAAGCCAAAATAGCTACATTGCTAAAGTTAAGTCTAGTACCTAAATATCAGAGCTTATACTAGTTATGAATGTTGGTGGTGAAAAGTCCTTTTGGCTTTATCGTAATATATTGACCACTCTACCATTGGAGATATAAATGAAAATTATTTCAAAAACCTTGTTAGCATCAGCCTTAGTCGCTGCAGGTACAACAACCGTCAACACAGCATATGCTGTTGAGTGGGCACTCAATGGGGAATTGGCGGTTGAACTAACAGACTCTGATAAATCAGATGATTTAGATTTGGATGTCACTACAACGGATTTAGTGCTCACTATCTCTGAAAAATTTGGAGAAATTGATGTAGAGGGATACATCGCTTATGAGCTGAGAGAAGATGCTGATGGCAATGCTGATGGTTTAACCTCCGACGGTGCAGGAATAACTGCCTCGGGATCTTTTGGTTCGATATTTGTAGGTGATGATGGCACTGATGTATTTGTGGGCGATGCAACGGATGTTCTCTACAACAACTCGGAAGCTTTCTTTTCTGACCCGACAGAGAATGTTATCGATTATGGTTTGCCGCTTGGTGATGCATTCTCACTGAATATATTTGTTGATATCACCAATAGTGATGACGATGATATAGAGGATGATGAGGATATTGATGCAATAGGTGCTTATGGCTCTTATTCTTTTAGTGGCTTCACCTTTGCTCTTGGTTACACCGATTTAGCAGAGGATGGTGCTTATGGTGCATCTGGCGATGATGATAATATTTTAGATGCCTTTTTGGGTTATGAGGCAGGTCCAATCGCTCTTGGGTTTGGATTCCAGGATCAAGACAGCGCAGATGATGAAATTGTTTCCGCTTTCTTAACTTACACCGCTGGGCCGGTAGCCATTACTCCATATTATGAGGGGCAGGGTGATTTAGAAGTTGTTGCTCTTAATGTGTCATACAACTTTACTGATAATTTCTATATTTTCTTTGAAACCGCTAACTATTCAGAAGAAGCGGAAGATCTACCTGGAGATGATGCTAAATTTGATAACTCAGAAATTGGTTTAGTCCTTACTTTCTAATTTTTTTCAATTTTTTTGCTCTATATTCTTGGCGTCTGTTGACGCCTTTTTTATGCCCCTCTAAAAATTGTCTTTTTATTTTGTATAAGATAAAGTAACTCACTTAGGATTTTTTAATCACGGATTAAATGCAGGAAGCAACTATGTCACTCGCAATTGTTCACACCCGCGCCCGTATGGGTATCGAAGCACCGCCTGTTAGAGTTGAGGTACACCTTTCCAATGGCCTTCCAGGTTTGTCTATTGTCGGTTTGCCTGAAGCGGCCGTAAAAGAAAGTAAAGAGCGTGTTCGTAGCGCGTTAATTAATAGTCAATTTGAATTTCCTGCGCGCCGTATCACCATCAATTTAGCTCCCGCTGATTTACCCAAAGAGGGAGGGCGTTTTGATTTGGCTATTGCTATTGGCATTCTTGCAGCTTCAGGGCAAGTTCCCGCTGACAAACTATCTCATGTAGAGTTTATTGCGGAATTAGCATTAACGGGAGAGCTTCGTGCAGTTGACGCGGTACTGCCAGCAGCCATTGCCTGTGGAAAAGTAAAGCGAGCGTTAGTATTAGCTAGCGAAAATAAAATAGAAGCGAGTCTTTGTAATTCGGCGGCACTTTATCACGCACCGGATTTATTAGCTGTTTGTGCACATTTACATGAGCGTTCACGACTGTCAAAAATAGTATTTTCTCCTCCTTCAGTTGAGTCTAGTTTGCCAGACTTTAGCGAAGTGCGTGGGCAAGCAATGGCTAAACGAGCATTGGAAATCGCTGCCGCAGGTGGGCACAATATTTTGCTATACGGTCCACCAGGAACGGGCAAAACAATGTTAGCCAGCCGCTTGCCGAGCATTATGCCTCCGTTAACACAGGAAGAATCTTTGAGCGTGGCAAGTATTCACTCTCTTTGTGGTTATCAATATTGTCAGTGGCTATCTCCGCCCTTTCGCAGCCCGCATCACACAGCATCGGCGGTTTCATTGGTTGGGGGTGGGAGTCATCCAAGACCAGGAGAAATATCATTAGCGCATCATGGTGTATTATTTTTGGATGAATTGCCCGAGTTTCAACGTCATGTATTGGAAGTTTTACGTGAGCCGTTGGAATCCGGTGAAATTCGTATTGCACGCGCTGCTGCGCAGTTAACTTTTCCTGCGAGGTTCCAGTTAGTAGCAGCTATGAATCCTTGTCCTTGCGGGTATTTTTCATCATCCACTTTCAAGAACCGTTGTCGTTGCACGCAAGAGCAAATACAACGTTATCGACAAAAAATATCGGGCCCTTTATTAGACCGTATTGATTTACATATTGCGGTGAATGAAATGCCTTTGGCAGAAATGACAGCGGCATCGTCAACTCAGTATGTAGAATCATCCCGAGATATTCGTCAACGTGTGATCAGTGCAAGAAGTTTTCAAATAAAAAGACAGCAAGTGGTGAACGCTGATTTATCTGTTAAAGATATTCAATTACATTGCCATTTAGGAGAGGAAGAACAGATATTGCTGTCGAAAGCAATTGATACTTTGGGCATATCTGTACGGGCTTATCATCGTATTATCAAGGTTGCTCGCACTATTGCAGATTTGGATAAAAGCCCATTGATTCATACGCAACATATTGCTGAAGCGTTAAGTTTAAGAAACTTTGATCGTTAAACCGTTTCATGTTTACTGATTTGTCCATTGAGTTTTTCATACAACTGCTTAAAGGACAGTATCTGCATAGCGGCGGCGCCTTTCGCTTGGTCGCAATGAAGCTTTTTCAATAAAGAGAGCTGAATATTAGTCTTTACACTATCGGCAACCACTATTTTATCAATGCTATGAGAAAAGCTGATAATGGCTTTGCAAAGTCTGGCATCTTCTGTGCTTTTATGAATTGCTTTTATTAAACGTTTATCAAGTTTAAGCGTTTTAATTGGCAGTTGTTGTAAATGTAAAAGAGATGATAGTTCTGAGCCAAAACTATTTACGCCAAAGCTAATGCCAAAAGCACGAAGATTATCCATGCAGGATTCAATGACATCAAGGTTATTTTCGGAGATGATTTGGTTGAGGTCAAATTCAATCTGCGAGCCAGGGATTTGATATTTTTTTAATAAACTTTTCAGGTTCAGTATGAAGTTCGGATTAGAAAAATATTGTGGCTCTAAATTAAATACTAATTTGATGCTGGGAGATGCAAGTTTACTAAAATGATATAGGCCAACAGATAGCAGCCAGTTTGCAAGCTTGGTTCCAATTTCTCTATCGCTACTAATGCTGGAAAATTGATGGTAGTGCAATACCCCTTTGCGAGGATGTTTCCAGTAAGGGGCAATTTCAACGGCAGCAATTTTATTGGTAAATAAATCAATCCGGGGAATATAAAAAACACCAAACTGATTTTGTTCAATGCCCGTATTAAAATCGCGCAATAAATCCCATTGGGTTTTTATATCCTCTGTAAGACCATCAGTATAAAAGCGGTAACTACTAACAGATGCTTGCTTGGCTTGATACATGGCGAGATCGGCATTGCGTTGTAAGATCTCTTCATCTCTTCCAGATTCGGGGTAGCTGGCAATGCCAATGCTACAACCTACATTAAATTCATGTTTGTTGATATTATAAACTTCATTAGCATTATTGATAATTTTTTGTGCCAGCATCATGATTTTTTGTGCATTGCCCAAATTGTGCAATATAACGGTAAATTCATCTCCACCGATTCGAGCTACCGTATCGCTGCGGCGCACGGCTTTTTGTAACCGTTTAGAAAAAGCTTGTAATAATTTATCTCCGGTATCATGCCCATAAGAATCGTTAATTCCTTTGAAATCATTGAGGTCAATAAACAATAGTGTGAATTGGTTTTTATCGCGTGCGGCGAGATTAATAGAATGCCTTAGGCGATCTAGGAACAGACTGCGATTAGGAAGATTGGTAAGATGGTCATAGTGAGCGAGATGATCGAGTCGGTCTTCAATTTGCTTGCGTTCAATTGCATAGCGAATAGTGCGTTCTAAGAGTTGTGAATTTACACGGCTTTTCGTTAAATAGTCAGAGGCTCCTTCGCTAATTGCACGTTTGTCCACATCGTCTTCCATTTCATCGGTCATCACAATAATTGGAATACGAATATTTTTGTTACGTGCATTGCTTAAGAAATCACGGCCAATGCTAGATCCGCCCCAGTTATAATCTAATAAGACTACATCACACTTTTTCTTTTCTATATATTCTAGGGCTTGATCTAAATGCTGGCACCAAACTAAGCGATAGTCTTCATGTTGAATTTCCGAAAGTAAATAGCCAATAAGCAGGTACTCTTGGCGATCATCATCAACCAATAGTACAGTGGTGGTTTTCGTGGCTATCTCGGTTTTCGTGGCTTTGCCCACGCGGTGGCTCCCTCTATTCACATATTTATAGTTTTGATTATTGTTGCTGCACCATCCCTGACACGTCCTGAAAGTAAGGTTTTAGGGTGAAAAATGGGACAAGAGTCAAATTTACCTAAAAACGGAGTGTATATCCATCAAAAATGAGCCATATTGCATAATATTTTGAACAGCCATTTTTTATGATTTTTTGCAATAAACCCATCGGCGCCACAGTCTTCTTGTGTACAATATGCCTTCCTTTTTTTAGCAGTTAATCTACGTGTCACAGTTGAATTCCAGGCAGCGAGAAGCTGTTCATTATATCGATGGGCCGTGTTTGGTATTGGCGGGTGCCGGCAGTGGTAAAACCAGTGTGATTACACGCAAAATCGCCTACTTAATTACGCATTGTGGCTTCCCTGCTCGTAGTATCGCTGCCTTGACCTTTACTAATAAAGCTGCGCGAGAAATGAAAGAGCGTGTGGGTAAATTGGTTGCACGTACTGAGTCTCGAGGTCTTACGGTTTCTACTTTTCACAACCTAGGCCTTTCTATTTTACGCAAAGAGCACCGGCTCTTTGGTTATAAGTCGGGCTTTTCTATTTTTGACTCTGAAGATGCTCGAGGCTTGCTGAAAGAGCTGATGTTAAAAGAAGGTGATCTGGATAGTGATCACTTGAATCGAGTTCAGCATCAAATTTCCCTTTGGAAAAATGAGTTAGTATTGCCTGATACAGCATTGTCACTGGCAGAGAGTCAGGGTGAGCAGTTGATCGCCTTAATATACGAACGTTATAAGCAGGCGTTAAAGGCCTACAATGCCGTTGATTTTGACGACTTGATTCTGCAGCCCGTACAGTATTTTTTATCTGATGCAGAGCTATTGGCGCGTTGGCAGCAGCGTATTCGCTACTTGCTAGTCGATGAGTATCAAGATACCAATTCCAGCCAATATCGACTGATTCGCTTGCTAATGGGAGAGCGTGGTGCGCTAACGGTAGTGGGGGATGATGACCAATCGATCTATGCGTGGCGTGGTGCACGTCCTGAGAATTTGTCCATCCTACAAGCTGACTTTCCAAATTTGCACGTTATCAAGTTGGAGCAAAATTACCGATCGACACAGCGTATTTTAAAAATGGCCAACGATCTGATTGACCATAACCCCCATGAATTTACTAAAGCCTTGTGGAGTGATATGGCTTATGGTGAACCTATTCGGGTAATTCGTAGTAGTAATGAAGAAACTGAAGCTGAACGTGTGGCGACTGAAATTATTACCCAGCGTTTGCAACGAAAAGCGCGTTTTAGTGATTTTGCTGTGTTGTATCGTAGCAACCACCAGGCGCGTTTAGTGGAGTTAAAGCTTCAGCATTATCAAATCCCTTATAACATCAGTGGTGGTACATCGTTTTTTGCAAGAACAGAGATTAAAGACATCATGGCGTATCTACGCTTGATAGTGAACCCCGATGATGACAATGCTTTTTTACGTATTATTAACACGCCCCGGCGTCAGATTGGCACCAGTACCTTAGAGGCTTTGAGCTTATATGCAACAGAGCGCCAAATTAGCTTGTTTTCGGCCACTCAAGAAATGGGACTGGAGCAGCGTCTGGGTGCGAGTGCTAGCAAACGTATTCAAGAATTTAGCCAATGGATTGAGCATGTTACCAATCAATGTGAATCTGCCGATCCAATAGCTAGTTTGAAGGAAATGCTTGATGATATGGATTATCTGGGGTGGCTACACCAACATGCTAGTTCGCCCCAAGTTGCAGAACGGCGAATGGAAAATATCAATTTTCTCATCGAGTCTATACGCAAGACTTTAAGTCGCCAAGCTGAAACAAGTATCACAGAAGAGCCTGATATTAGTTTAAAAGACGCTATTGCCAAATTGTTGTTGATGGATTTATTAGAGCAGCAAGAAGAGGCCGATGACAGCGACCGTGTGCAGCTAATGACCCTTCATGCGGCTAAGGGCTTGGAGTTTCCTCATGTATTCATGGTGGGAATTGAGGAAGAGATCTTGCCTCATCGTAATAGCATCGAAGATGACAATATTGAAGAGGAGCGGCGCTTAGCTTACGTTGGAATTACCCGTGCGCAACGTACATTGACTTTAACAATGGCGGCCAAGCGGAAGCAATTTGGAGAGGTGATCACAACGACTCCCAGCCGTTTTATTGATGAGTTACCACAGAGTGAACTTGAGCGGGAGGGCTTTGGTGATGCTAACCCGGAGGTAAACGCAGAGAAAGGTTCTAATACACTCAGTAGTTTATTGGATATGTTTGACTAGGGTTTAAACCGACATAAACTTTGCCGAATTAAGAGAGCGAACCTCGTTGTAGAGGTTCGCGAAATGGCTGCTATTTAGATTCCTCAACCATATAATCAACAGTGGCTTTAATTTCGTCCTCTGAACAGTCCATGCATAAGCCTTTTGCTGGCATGCCATTGAAACCGTTAATCGCGTGACCATAAAGCGTTTCTATACCTGTAGCAATGCGTGGTGACCAGGCGGCTGAGTCTCCTAACTTAGGTGCTCCAGCGGCCCCCGAACCATGGCAAGCAATACATTTAGCGCTGTAAATATCTGCACCACTACGCGGGCCTGATGCAACGACAACTGGAGCCGCGGCACAGCTATCACCCACCATGCACATGGTGCCCATGGGTTCCGTTCGTTTTTTAATATCGTCTTCTACAGCGGCAATAGCCATTGCAGAGAGTAGAGAGATGGCACTGATGATGGTAATACGTACTAGAGTGTTGAAGGTGGCAGCTAGTTTTAAAAACACGTTATATCCTCTTCTTTTTTCTCGCAGTTGAGATTGATACCTGCGGACCAAGCCCGTTAGAAACAAAATTCAGGTGGCATTATAGCGCTATTCATTTGTTATCCGTAAGCATCAATTTATATTTACCTAAATTCTTTCGTAAGCGTTTACAGGGGGAGTTTTCCTGCGGCGACAATTTTACCTAAAGGGCTTTCCTGGGCTATAACGATCCATTCTTTGACAGAATGTGTTTCTGAGGGAGTGTGCTTAATACTTTTTTTGTTACCCTGCCAGCTTGTTAATGGCTCAACCGTAGTCACAGGATTGTGATAGGTTAGTGTTTTACCGCTATTCTCGCCTTTGGAGATCGGCAGGTGGTGCTCCCCTGAAGTGCCGAGTAGTAAAAGCTGATAATTCGATTGATTGGCCAGAGTCGGTAGGTCAATCATCAGTTGCTTGGACGTTTGCGTAATGCTTATTTTCGCTAGTGGTTGTTGAGTTCTCGCATGATCAATTAATCTTTCTACTTTTTTTGCATGAGATCCAACCGTGGCAAATGCGCCATTAATAATCATTTGGGGCGTATAGACTCCAGCCCGGCCCTGTAAGTAAGCCTGGTAACGCCGTTGGCGTTGATCGCAAAATTCCTTGGAGAACGTATCTTTCCATCCTAAATAATTCCAATAGGTTACGTGGCAAGCGATAGCAATTGTATTATCTCGGTGTTTTATTTCTCCCAGAAGTGAATCCGCAGGAGGGCAAGAATAACATCCCTGACTGGTGAACAGTTCAACGACAGTGAGTGGCTGCTGTGTATCAGATGCATAGGTACTCCCCATCATCAGCGTAGAAAAAATAATGAAAAATAGTAGACGATAGGGATATAACATAAATATTGACCTCTTTGGTGGCTAAGATCATCGCTTTAACAAAGTAGTTCAATTGTTTATCATCTCATTTTCCATCGACTGAGTATGATCATGAAAATAGTCGTATACCCTGGCACTTTTGACCCCATCACCAACGGCCATCTCGATTTGGTGCAACGAGCATTGCGTTTGTTTGACCATGTCATTGTGGCTATTGCCAAAAGTAGTAAGAAGAATCCTTTGTTTACATTAGATGAAAGAGTTGATCTAGCAGCGCGGGCCTTATCACATCTCGATAATGTAGAAATTTGTGGTTTTGATTGTTTATTGGCAGATTTTGTCAAAGAAAAAAACGCAACGGGTTTGATAAGGGGCTTGCGTGCTGTCTCTGATTTTGAGTATGAATTTCAGCTAGCCAATATGAACCGTGCTTTAGCACCGCAAATGGAAAGTATTTTTTTAACGCCTTCAGAAAAGTTTTCTTATCTATCATCCTCCTTGATTCGAGAAATTGCATCACTGGGTGGGGAGGTCAGTCAATTTGTTCCGGCCATAGTTGAAGAGGCCCTACACCAAAAGTTTAAGTCATAAATTGAGGTTTATATATAAGCGTCTTGGCTTCCATCATAGTGATCTCGATTAATTCTTCTCTCGAGCAATTTTCTCGACAGCGCGCAAACCACGAATACGACGCATGATGTCAGCTAGGTGAACACGGTTTTTTACGCCAATGGTCATGCGGATATGGTTTTGGTTGGAATCTTGTTCGCGATATTGAATTTTTTCTATATTGGCTCCCATCGCTGTGATACGGCTAGCCAGTTCCGCAAAAATGCCACGATTTGCCTCGACAGTAATTACAAGATCAACCGGAAATTCCCCAGATACATCCGGAGACCAGCTCACCTCGTTAATTTTGTCGGTGTTTTGTCGAGCCTCGTAGGTATTTTTGCAAGTATCTAGATGAATGATCAGTCCTTTGCCAGAGTTAATAATGCCAATGATCGGGTCTCCCGGTATAGGGTGGCAGCAGCGAGCCAGAGAAATCATCGTGCCATCTGTGGAATCAATCGTGAGTGGAGAGTTGATATGGGTGGCAATGTCATCGGCCCGTTCTGGTACAAGAATTTTCGCAACGCTGTTTGACATGCGTTTTCCAAGGCCAATTTGTGAAAGTAGTCGATCTAGGTTTTTACATTTAAATTCTGTGAAGGCGGCTTCAAAACGCTCTGAGCTGATGTCATCTAGGGAAATGCCAATATGAGCGAGTGTTCTAACTAACATGCGCCGCCCTAAGTCGATAGCATCCTGTTGCTGATGAGTTTTTAGTGCGTGGTGAATGGCGCTACGAGCCTTACTGGTCTTAACCGTGTTCAACCATATGGCTTGGGGGCGTGCTTCTTCATTGGTAATAACATGTACGAGCTGGCCATTTTCAAGCGGTTGTGACAGGGATGCGAGGCGGTTATTGATGCGACACGAGACGGTTTTATTGCCCACTTCTGTATGAATCGCATAGGCAAAATCCACGGCGGTTGCCCCTGTTGGTAACTCGATGATGGCGCCTTTGGGGGTGAAGACAAAGACTTCATCCGAGAATAAGTCATTTTTAACATGCTCGATAAATTCTAGGGAGTTTCCAGCGCTTTGTTGTAGCTCCAGTAAGTTGTTGACCCAGCGCCGAGCCCTGGAATGACTGGTATTATCTTCCTCCGATTTATAAAGCCAGTGTGCAGCAATGCCTGAGCCGGCAATGGCATCCATCTCTTGAGTTCGGATTTGGACTTCGATCGGTATATTCTTTACACCATTGAGAACGGTATGAATGGACTGGTATCCGTTGACTTTGGGGATGGCAATATAGTCTTTGAAGCGGTCGGGTAGGGGTTTATACAGCATGTGTACCGCCCCGAGGATGCGGTAACAGGATTCAACGTCTTCCGCGATAATTCTAAACGCAAATACATCGGTAATATCGCGAAACTTTTTTTTGTTTTCCAGCTTTTTATAGATGCTGTAAAGATGCTTTTCGCGACCAATAACGGTGGCTTTAATATCCCAGCGCTCGAGCTGTTTTTCCAGGGACTCTTTGATATGTTGAAGCAATTCCTTTTGGCGGTTGCGAACCACCTTGACGGCGGCTTTTAATCGCCGTGCTCGTAATGGGTACAGAGCTTCAAAACCACGATCTTCAAATTCGATGCGTAAATCTTGCATCCCGAGACGACCCGCGATCCGTGCGTAAATATCCAGAGTTTCTTTTGCGATGCGACGACGTTTTTCTGGTTTAAGAGGCCCCAGTGTTCGCATGTTGTGTAAGCGGTCTGCTAGTTTGACAATAATGACGCGAATATCTTTGGCCATGGCTATTGCCATTTTCTCAAAGTTTTTTGCCTGTTTTTCTTCTTGGCTGGAAAATTCAATATGAGTTAGTTTGCTGACGCCATCGACTAATTCCGCAACAGTTTCGCCAAACTCTACAATTAACTCTTCTTTGCTGACACCAGTATCTTCTATAACGTCGTGTAGCATTGCCGCCATAAGGCTATGGTGGTCCATGCGCATACCGGACAGGATTTTGGCTACTGCAAGAGGGTGGGTGATATAGGGGTCGCCACTCGAACGTATTTGCCCCTCATGGGCGGAACGTGCACGTTCATAGGCCGTGACTATTTGACTTACCTTTTCTTTATCGAGGTAGGTAGAAAGTTCTTCAGCAAAAGTATCGATGCCAGACATCTAGCTGTGTCGCCAAAATCATGTTAATTGAAATAAGCTTGGGTGATTTCACTCAAGTATCAGGTTTCATTAAATAATGTACTCTAAGACCGCATACTTCAAGTGATTCTTGCTAGTTCTTTTGACTTTGAGAGCCTTGAGTAGATACTCAAGGCGAGCGCGAGCAACTTGTCAATACCCTGGGGAATATGAAAGGGTTTACTAACCTGTAGTGTTCAGATTAGTAACAAAAGCAGTAACTAACCATCCAGATTGATGTCGGTGCTATCTAGTACCGAAGCTTCAGTATCGATAAGCATCGTTTCACCGTATTCTGGCTCATCTTTTTCGGTAAGAATACTGGGCTTGATAAAGCCTTCTTCAATTTCTCTCAAAGCAATCACGGTTGGCTTGTCATTTTCTTCAGGAACCATTGGGTCTTTACCGCCGGTGGCGATTTGTCGAGCGCGCTTGGTGCCAACGAGTACTAATTCAAAACGGTTTTCAACGTGATCAAGACAATCTTCAACGGTAATTCGAGCCATAATTGTTTCCAAGGAAAGGGGGTATCTATTTTGGGCCGCGTAGTGTAAGCAATTTCTGTGTTTAGGACAACAGCTCTGTCATCAACTGTTGATATTTGTACTGTTGAATCGTGATTTTCAGGCGCTGCGCTTGGATAATACTGTGCAGATCGGCAAGCGCTTGATTAAAATCGTCATTAACGATCAGCCATTGTGCCTCTATATAGTGGGACATTTCGTTAATTGCCTCGCGCATGCGCTGTTCTATCACCTGATTATTGTCTTGGCCCCGACCGCGTAGGCGTTCTTCCAATGCGGCGCGCGATGGTGGCAGAATAAAAATACCCTGGGTTTCCGGCAGTAAGCGCCTCACTTGCTGAGCGCCTTGCCAGTCAATCTCGAGGATAACATCTTGTCCTTGTTTCAGTGTTTGCTCAACCCATTCTTTAGAGGTGCCATAATGATTCTGAAAGACTTGTGCATGCTCAAGAAATTCATTGCGCCCAAGCATAGACAAGAACGTGTCACTATTTACAAAATAGTAATCGCGCCCATCTTCTTCATTGGGGCGCTGGAGGCGAGTGGTATGAGAAATGGAGACTTGGGTTTGAGGGTCTCGCTCCAATAAGGCTTTGACTAAGCTGGTTTTACCAGCGCCAGAAGGAGCAGAGATTGTATATAGTGTGCCGCGGGTACTCATTAATATAGGCCTAAATTTTTACTCTTGAATGAATATAGCAGAATTATGTCAAGCCATAAGGCTATTCGATGTTTTGTATTTGTTTGTGGAGCGAGTCGAGCAATATTAATACAAAACAATAACTTATATGACACCAAAAAGGCTAATTTTCGATTCCTGTCACCATTAGTTGTATTTTGTGGTATAGATGATAACAAATTAGAAATTGCAGGTGGCTAGCTTGTAATTCAATAATTATAATTAAGTAAATACAGTAAACTAGTTTTATACCAGATGGCTACGGCATACGCACAAATAAACCCGAATATCTTACCTTGGGCTAGGGAGCGAGCCCGGATGAGCGTCAGTGCGCTAGCCAAAAAACTCAACGTTAGAGAAGATAAGATAGACGCTTGGGAGAAAGGGGATAAGCCGCCTACATTCAAGCAGGCTCAGAACTTTGCTGATAAAACCCACATTCCTTTTGGGTATCTATTTTTAAATACTCCTCCAACAGAGGAGTTGCCACTTCCTGATCTTCGCACTATAGGTAACGAAGCTCCGCGTAGACCAAGTCCTGAGCTTATCGATATAGTGCAACTCGTAATACAAAGGCAGCAATGGTTTTTGGAGTATCTCAACGAACAAAGCGTTGATAACAACCCACACATAGGAAGATTTAAAGTCAGCGACTCTGTGGGCAAAATAGTCAGCGATATGCGCAAAACCCTAGGAGTGAGCCTTTATCCAGATAGGGGTACATGGGAAAATTACTTTAGACTTCTTGTTCAGCGCATTGAGAGTATAGGCGTGCTAGTTATGAGGCAATCCTATATCGACCATCACACGCGCCCGCTATCTGTTAAAGAATTTAGAGGCTTCGCCATATACGACCCAGTTGCTCCTGTTATTTTTATCAACCAAGCAGATGCCCCAAGTGCGAGGTTGTTTACACTTATTCACGAACTGGCACATATATGGATAGCTAAAAGCGGCATTACGGATGCCAAGCCTAATACAGCAGTTAAAGAGGAAGTTTTGTGTAATGCTGTTGCCGCTGAATTTTTAGTACCCGCGAAAGAATTTCTGCTTTATTGGCAGGACTCTCGTAGCTGGGAAGAAAATATCCTCATTTTGGAAACACACTTTCATGTAAGCAAATGGGTTATTGCTAGGCGAGCTCAGTCTCTACATAAAATTTCCTTACAGCAGTATCAAGACTACGTGGATGACCTCTACGAACAATACAAAAAAGAGAAAACTAGCGGTGCCCCACCACATTATCGGATTAAGAAGGGCCAAATAAGCGAACGCTTTTCTAAAGCCTTGGTAAGTGAAGCGCTAAGCGGGCGTGTTTTACTTCGTGATGCGGGCAAGTTATTAGGAATGGCGCCGGGTAATATCGGTAAGTTTGCCAAGGAACTCGGAATTTAATGTATTTACTCGATGCAAACACTTACATTCAAGCTCATAACCTTCACTATGATATGGAATTTTGCCCTGCTTATTGGGACTGGCTCGACCAGCAGTATAATGTAGGAGTACTTGCCAGCATTACAGGGGTTTACGACGAATTAGCAAGTAAAAGCGATTCGCTTTCTGACTGGGTTAAAAAACGGAAAAGTCATTTCCTGCCAGTCACCACTAATGATATACAACAACAAATGGCCAACATTGCTCAATACCTCGTAGATTCGCCAGGTAAAAGCCCCGAACATATTGGTAATTTTTTAAATGGAGCTGACCCTTGGCTAATTGCCAGAGCATCTGTAATGAGTGAAACGATAGTCACTTATGAAAAGTTAGTTACAGACGAGAGCAAAAAGGTAAAAATTCCTAACGTATGTAAACATTTCAATGTGCCGTGCATAAACACCTATGAGTTATTACGAACTTTGAAAGCGCGGTTCGTACTGGGTAAAAGCGAAGAAGTTTCGTTTTTGTAAGCAAGGCTTCTAACAAGCTAACTTGGTCAACTGACGTAACTCTCCATCAACAAAACTCATAAGCTATTGCCATTTAGCAGATAGTATTACTATTTCATCAAAGCCAAGCCAAAACAGATCGTCACGAACTTTAAATCCTGGTGAGCAGCTTCAAAAATTATTCGATATTCTGAATCTGTTCACGCATTTGTTCAATCAGTACCTTAATCGATACTGCGGCTTGCGTTGTTTCGCTGGTGAGTGACTTTGATGACAATGTATTTGCTTCTCGATTTAATTCTTGCATCATAAAATCCAGCCGTCGGCCTATGGGGCCCTGTTGTTTGAGAATATGATGGACTTCCGTTAAGTGGGTTTGCAGGCGGTCCAGCTCTTCGGCTACATCGGCTTTATTAGCTAAAATTACCATCTCCTGTTCAATGCGTGTTTCGTCGAGTTCGTCTTTAAACTCGTCAAGGCGCTGTCTCAGCTTATCGCGCTGGACAGCAAGAATGCTTGGCATGTGTTCGCGGGTGCGCTTAACTAAGTCATTAATTTGCTCTAAACGCTCTTCAATAAGTTGTTGTAACTCATTACCTTCACGTTTTCGGTGTTCTATTAAGGCGCTCAATGTTGTTTGGATCAATTGCTCCGCCGCGTTTTCAATGGCTTCGGTGTCTAGTTGGGTTTGCTGTAGTACTCCTGGCCATTGCAGCAGTTTTAGAGGGTCAACAGCTGCGATATCGGGATAATCGATACGGGTTTCGTTAATGGCTTGACTGAGTGAGCCAAGAACATCACGGTCAATAGAAAAGGTTTGCTGGGCTTGAGAAAGTAAGTTTAGCTGTACATTGACTTCTACTTTGCCGCGATTAAGTTGTTTTCGTAAGCAATCGCGTATTGTTGTTTCTGACGCCCGTAACAATTCTGGTAGGCGGATGCTGGGTTCAAGATAACGGTGGTTTACACTGCGTATTTCGCAGCTAATGTCCCCCCATTGGGCTTGATGGGTTTGTCGGGCAAAGCCAGTCATACTGTAGGGCATTAGAGTTACTCAGTAATAAGTTAGCCAGGAATAATATCATTTAATACGGCTCTATATCACTAAGCCAATTTTATCCTTTTCATGTAAACTGCCGTTTTTATAAATAAAACTTTGTTAAGGAATCATTATGCCCCGTCCCAGTGGTAGACAGCCCAACGAGCTTCGCTCTGTTAAATTAACTCGACACTATACGAAGCATGCGGAAGGTTCTGTCCTTGTCGAGTTTGGTGATACCAAAGTGATTTGCAATGCCACCATTGAGTCAGGTGTGCCCAGTTTTTTGCGGGGTAAAGGCAGTGGCTGGATTACCGCAGAGTATGGCATGTTGCCACGTTCTACTCACTCACGTATGGGTCGAGAAGCCGCTCGGGGTAAGCAAGGAGGGCGTACAGTAGAAATTCAGCGCCTTATAGGGCGTTCTTTGCGAGCGGCCGTTGATCTGGAAGCTTTGGGTGAAAATACCATCACAATCGATTGCGATGTTATTCAAGCCGATGGCGGCACCCGTACAGCATCGATAACGGGTGCTTGTGTGGCATTGGCTGATGCGATCCAGCGATCTATTGATGTGGGAAAAATCAGCCGCAATCCATTAAAGCGTATGGTGGCGTCAGTATCCGTGGGTATCTATCAAGGGCAAGCCGTGTTAGATCTGGATTACCCAGAAGACTCTGCTGCCGATACAGATATGAACATTATTATGGCAGACGATGGCGGGATAATAGAAGTGCAGGGAACAGCAGAGGGCGAACCATTTACAGAAGACGAATTTGCTGCGATGCTGGCATTGGCAAAGAAGGGCATTACTGAGCTTAATCTAATACAAAAAACAGCATTGGCTGAGTAATGCATAAATTATTGATAGGTGCCTTTTATTGGCCGTTAGAAGGTAGTCCAGAATCAAGTTGTCGTTTGTGCTCATCTACTAAATTCTGAACGTTTTTAGCGTCATCAATCAGGGTAGATATCTTATCTGGTGATAACGTAGTGGGGGACGTCCCGCTGTCTTTAATGAGGAAAGCCTTCCCTTTCTTTTCTTTTGTGATGGTGGGATTTGTTGGCGGTGGTGGTGCTAAGTCTCGGTTGACATCTGTACTAACCAATACTTGTTCAGCGTTAAGTCCTTGGGGTGGCGTATCGGAAAACTGCCAGTTGCCCTCGTTATCTTTCCATTTGTAAACAGTAACGTTTTCGTTGCTACCACCAATAATCTGATTAGGTATTGCATCATCTAATGTCTGTTTTATTGAAGAAGTGTCAGGGACAAAATCATCCAATGAAAGCCACGGTGTGCCATCTGGCTTTTTGAGAATAAATAGCCCAGCAAAGCCTATTACTAATAAAAAACAAAAAAATTTAATCATCAAGCTCATGGTTTTATTTTTCGTGATACCGAGGCTTGTGAAATGCTCAGCCATTTGGCAGCCATACTCTGATTATTGTTAAATAATTCTAGCGCATGTTGAACGGCAATTGAGTCGTATTCTTTTTTGATATCAATGCCAACGCCATCCTCACTGACAGTGATAAAGGGTTTGGCTAGACGTTTAACTAATTTGTGGCGTTTGGAAAAGGGAATCCAGTAGCTGAAGTCTAAAAAATTATCTTTAGTAACTGTGTGAGCAAGGCCAAGTAAAAAGATACTCATTAATATTGGTAAAATACCTACAGCATTAATATTGTCAAAAAATATCATAATAATAATGATTGTGAGACTGTAGGCAGCAAGTAAAAGGTAGCAAAGTAGGAAGTTCGATATTTTTATTCTGGCGACAAAATGTCTTCCTTGGGTTATTTTAAAATATATCAATAAACCAATCGAGCAAATAAAGCTTATGAACACTAGAGATTGAAATGCCCAATAAAATTCTCCGGGAATTCGAGTAAAACTTATGCCGTTATATCTTGCTCCCGCCAGTATTAAATCTGATGCGACTAAGCCCATTATAAAAAAACTATAAATAATAAAGCATATAGGAAATAACCATTTTGGTTGTTTCTGGGTAAATATTAGTAGAATAATATATGGAATTAAAAAAAGGCTTGCAGACATACAACTATAATAGATAGTTAATGGTATTATTGCTAAATCGTCTGAGAAAGCGATGCCCACAAAGTAAATCATGTATTCGGTAAGAGACTGTATTAGTTGAATGTAAATGAGGTAAGTTGTGGCGGTATGTGCTTTCGATAGTTTTTCTGGATAAGTAACTTTGAGCCATATAAGGCATTTAATGGTCAGCCCAATTGTTGTTAAAGCGGTGTAAGTGTAGATTGCGGTTTCATTCATGTTTGTTATTGCGTGAAACCCAAGACTGAGATACTTTCAGCCATTCCGCAGCTTTGGTTTGATTGCCACCAAAAAGTTCCAAGGCATGTTTTGCAATCATTTGGTTGTATTCTTTTTTAAAGTCAGGATCTAGTCCATCTGCTTGAATCTCAATAAAAGGCTTGATTAATTTATTAATTTCTCGCCTTTTTTTAGAAAATGGAAGCCAGTATCGGTAATCAATAATTTGTTTATGACATATATTATTTGTAATTCCAGCTACAAATATTGATGTACATATAGGCATAAAGCCGATCGCATTTATCTGAACCCCTAGTTGCATCAATAAAATGATGAATATCGCAAAGAATGCGACGGGGATAAATGTTATTAAAATATTATTCGTTCTTATTTGTAAGAAGTTATCTTTTACCTTGCTTTTTAACTGATATATTGCAAAAGCAATGGTAGAAACTACAGATGCTTGGAAAAGCCAATAATAATTGCCCTTTACTACAGTGAAGGTGATGCCTAGTAGTTTGATGTCCTTTATCAACCAATTTGAGAATATGAGTAATATTAAGATTGTGAAATAAAGTAATAGAGCCGCGATGTAGTAATTCTTTTGTAGTTGTTTTCTTGTAAGTTGCAGAATAAGAAAAGGTAGCAGGCAAATGGATATAAAGGAGGCTGCATAATACCCTTTCATTCCATAGTATGCAGCCTGAACATTATTGGTGTATGAAAAGATGTAGCCATAAATTTCAAAAAAAGACTGGATAATGAGTGCACACAAAAAAGCAAAGGTGAAATGGTAAAGAGGTTTTTTTTGCCAACTGCTCTTCAAGACAGTAAATGCCCACACTTTAGTGAGCACCCCTAGAGCAGTTAATATTATGTATATTACAGGTGACAAGCGCTTTACTCTCAGACGATTAATTTACACTAATATTCCGGCTTGGCATGTTGTTAGTCCTGAGCCTGCCATAGCCGCAAGCACCAAATCTCCTTTTTTTATGGTGCCTTTCTCCAAGCCCATGGCGTAGTTTACACCGAAAGTGGCTGAAGTAATATTGCCTAAGGTGTCAAATGTCTTAGTCATCAAATCTCCTTCCACTTTAAAAAACCTAGAGAAACCTTCCCATGCTACTTTTCCAACTTGATGAGTGATGAGGCAATTTACATCTCCAATTCCCCTTCCCAGTTGTTCTAGCGTGCCTGGAAGCATGTGTTTATGTAATTTGAGTCCAGCATTACAAATTTCTTTCATTTTCATAACCCCAGTAGGAACACCATTTTCATACTTGTAATGACATAGTTCAGCTAATTCTCCCTTACTGGCGAAATTAAGTGCCATTATCCCTTCTAAATCGCTACATTGACTAATTATGGCGGCTGTCCCTGCATCTCCCACGGTTAATACCCCTATTCGCTCATAGTACTCAGTATGATTTTTGGTTTGCTTCAGTATGGACATCGAGTTTTTTGAGACCTTGCTGGAGATTTCTCCTGTACAGACTAAAACGTGTTTCGCTGTTCCCGCCAATATAGCCGGGACAGCTATTTGTATACCTGTCATAAAGCCCAAACAGGCATTGGTAATATCAAAGCATACTGCTTTTTTAAGCCCTAAATTTTTTTGGATGAAATGAGCGGTGCTCGGCTCAACATAATCACCTTCAATACCACAGAAAATGATCATGCCTATATCATCTGGGTTGCCCTCAAATTTGGCGAGAGCTTTTTCTGCAGCAATTGTTGCTAAGGTTGAGGGCTTTTGATGTTCCATGGCATGCCTAACCTCAAAAATCCCTATCAAATCTTCTATAAGCGTGTCGGAAAAGCCTAACCTCTCAGGGTCAGTCTCAGACATCATGTCTCTAGTTTTAACTTTACTGTCAGGAAGGTAATAATCAATTGCTGAAATATGTGTGTTCATAAGTTGTTGACCTCATTAGATTTTTTAAACTATTCAAAACTGCATAGATGATTTTGTACACGATGTAGCTTATGCATAATTGCATAGAAAAAAATAGTTTGAGGCAAAAAAAAGCTCTGATATAACAACTTTTTGGCACGCTTTGGAATTAAAGACGTTTTATCCATGTTGCTGTAATAATAGACAATAGTTTTTTTAATTATTAGTTATAAAGATAGCGGAGATTGATGAAATCTCAAGTTAGCTTTAGATGGAGCAAAGGGTTGGAGTGATGTTTTTGGTAACAAACTTTACGCGTCAAGAATCAATGTGAAAACGGTTTTGTGTGAGTGTAAATGGAGTGTAATATGATAAAAATCGAACAATCAGCTTTGCAAATAGAATCATTAAGAGAAAGGTTAGCTGAGACTGAGATAATGCTGTCTAAGGCGACTCGTTTGGCTGATGATGCATATGCATCTCTTTCTAGTGGTGATATCGAAACATCGCAGTTAGTACTAGGTCAGTTAATCAATTCCATTTCAGAGCATTTTTACGAAGAGATACATTAACGCTGCCTACTAACTGGGCCTTTTTACGGCCCAGATTGAGTGGCCTCCTCCTTGTTTGACCTAGTTGTCTTCTCCTGATGTCGTTTGGATTCCCAGTTCTTTAAGTTTGCGTGTTAAGGTATTTCTACCCCAACCAAGTAAATCTGAAGCATCACGTTTACGCCCTGAGGTATGTTTTAGAGCGATCTCGATTAGTGCTCGTTCAAAGGCGGGTACGGCTTGGTCTAAAATACTTTTTTGCCCACGGGCAAGAGCCTGATCAGCCCAATTGCGTAAAGACTTTTCCCAATCGCCTGCAGGGGCCTCTTGGCTTTGTTTTTCAAGAAGTTCAGGTGGTAGATCATCAATATGAACTTCTCGTCCAGATGCCATTACGGTAATCCAGCGGCAGGTATTTTCTAGTTGGCGTACATTTCCAGGCCAGCTCAGACCACAAATATAGTTTTCTGCGTCTTCCAAGAGAGTTTTGGGTTCGACCCCAAGATCCTTAGCGGCTTTTTTGAAAAAGTACTGGGCTAGTTTAGGAATATCCTCACGGCGATCCGATAGTTTTGGAATATGAATGCGGATAACATTGAGACGATGAAATAGATCCTCTCTAAAACGATTCGCTTCAACTAGCTTTTCTAGGTTTTGATGGGTGGCAGCGATAATTCGCACATCGACTTTGACGGGGGTATGTCCCCCCACGCGGTAAAACTCACCATCTGCTAGTACCCGGAGTAAGCGAGTTTGTGTGTCTGCTGGCATATCTCCAATTTCATCGAGGAATAAAGTGCCGCCATCAGCTTGTTCAAAGCGCCCTTGCCGTTGGTTTGCTGCCCCGGTAAATGCTCCTTTCTCATGTCCAAATAATTCTGATTCGATAAGATCTTTAGGAATAGCAGCCATATTCAAAGCAATAAAGCGATGCTGTTTGCGGGGGCTGTGGCGATGTAGTGCTTGTGCAACTAACTCTTTTCCTGTGCCGGACTCGCCATTAATGAGAACGGTAATATTGGATTGCGATAATCTACCAATAGCTCGAAAGACCTCTTGCATAGCAGGAGCTTCGCCAATAATTTCGCTGTCGACATTATTTGGGGCGTGTTCAGCAGCGGTACTTATGCTGTTTTCTTGGGAGTGTGCTAGCGCTCGTCGTGTTACGGCAACAGCGTCATCAACATCAAAAGGTTTGGGTAAATATTCAAAGGCGCCACCTTGGTAGGCTGCAACGGCGCTATCGAGGTCAGAGTGCGCGGTCATTATAATAACGGGAAGTTGAGGAAAATCTTCGTGTAGGATGCTGAGCAGTTCCAGGCCATCAGTCCCGGGCATTCTGACATCGCTTACTATTGCGGCGGGTTGTTCATTGCGCAATTGTTTTAATGCGGCATCACCACTATCAAACGTTGAGACCGATAGTCCTTCTTGTTGTAGCGCTTTTTCCAATACCCAGCGAATAGAACGGTCGTCATCGACAATCCAGATCGCTTGTGATGGGGCAGCGTGATTGTGGATGGGTTCATTAGTCATCATGGTTTTTGTCCCAGAGGTATGTAAATGGAGAATCGGGTGTTACCGGGTTCGCTGAGGCACTCGATTAACCCTTGATGTTGATTGATAAGTTGTTGTGATATTGACAACCCCAGCCCGGAGCCCTCGGCCCGACCCGAGATCATTGGGTAAAAAATTTCTTCTATAAGATCATCTGGTATACCAGGGCCGTTATCAATAACACTAATGCAGCAGACGAGGGGGTAATGTTTACGACCTATTGTGAACTGACGCTGGATGCGAGTTTCCAGGGTGAGAGTTGGCTTATTATTGCTGGTGTCACTTGAGAGTGCTTGTATTGCATTGCGAATAATATTCAGCAATGCCTGTATGAGTAGTTCAGCATCCCCAGTAATGTCAGGGATGCTGGGATCATAGTCCCGTTGTATATCAATACTACCTTTTGTCTCAGCTTTAACGAGAGTGATAACCCGTTCTAGTATTTCATGTATATTTGTCGGCTGGAAATTGATGATGTGTCGCGGCCCTAACATTCGGTCAACCAGATTTCTCAGCCTATCGGACTCGGCAATAATGACGTTGGTATAGTCTTTGAGTTCAGGATTTTGACTTATTTGATCCAGTTCTCGCTCCAGCAACTGTGCGGCCCCACGGATGCCTCCCAGTGGATTTTTGACTTCGTGAGCTAGGCCTCTCACCAAGTTGCGAGTCGTGTTTTGGGCAGCAATCATTGCTTCTTCTCGGCTAATTTGCAGGAGGCGATCGAGAGGCTGGATTTCAAATAAAATTTGTTTGTTGCTCAGTGGGGTCACTGTGTAATCGACAGTGATATTTTCTTGATTATGTAACTGCCATCTCACTTTACGCTTTGTGTAAAGGGATTCATCACTTAACGTTTGAGCCACTTTCTCTAAAGCTTTGGCTGATTCTCTGTAAAAGCTCTCAATGGGCATGCCATAAACATGGTTCAGGCTAACTTGAAGTAGGTTCTCACAAGCTGCATTCATGTGGATTAGGCGCAGCTGATCGTCCACTAGCATGATGGCTGTGGTTAGGTTGTCGAGTAGCTGTTTAAAGTCAGGGTTTACCCCCATCATACTCTGCAAATCTGTTGTGTTTTTGAGAAATCGACCGAGTAACATGTTTATCCTAGTGACTGCTTTTATTTAGTGCGTTAGCTATATTGTTGTGTCGTATATCCATACTTCTGTTGGCAATAACAATAAAGTACGAGCACTTTTTAGTTACATCAAATCTTTAGGCAACATCAGCAAGAAGTGCGCCATATCGATGAAAGAAAGACTTTCGTAGTTTTTAGCGGTGCCGTGAGAGTATTTCTGTAAAGTGTAGCTTATATCTTGCACCAAAATAGTGCCATAGGCGATGCGTGTGTAAATTGTAGTGCGCCATTGAGTAATATTTGTGTCAGGTAGGTTGTTGGTGGGTATGCTCTGCTCTTGTGCAGGCTTATCTATGTGGGAGTGCTGACTATGCGTTTATTGGTCCGTCCATCTCTCCCTGGAAATAAAAAACCCCGCAATGCGGGGTTTTTTGTGGCTTAAAAAGAGTGCTTAAACACTGTAGTACATTTCAAACTCAACTGGGTGAGTTGTCATGTTGAGTGTTTCAATTTCTTCTTTCTTCAGCTCAATGTAGGCGTCGATCATATCATCATCAAACACCCCACCTGCGGTTAAGAATTCGCGGTCAGCATCAAGAGCGGCTAATGCCTCTTCGAATGTCGCGCAAACAGTTGGGTATTCCGCAAGCTCCTCTGGAGGCAGGTCATATAAATCTTTATCTGCAGAGTCGCCAGGGTGTATTTTGTTTTTAACACCATCAAGACCCGCCATAAGTAGTGCGGCAAAAGCAAGATAAGGGTTCGCTGTTGGATCAGGGAAGCGCGTTTCAATACGCTTACCTTTAGGAGAGGTCACGTAAGGAATACGAATAGAGGCAGAGCGGTTGCGCGCTGAGTAAGCCAAAATAACAGGAGCTTCGAAGCCAGGTACTAAGCGCTTGTAAGAATTAGTAGATGCATTACAGAATGCATTAAGTGCTTTAGCGTGCTTAATAATTCCACCAATGTAGAAAAGAGCGGTTTCACTTAAGCCAGAATATACATCGCCAGCGAATTGGTTCACGCCATCTTTTACAAATGATTGATGAACGTGCATACCACTACCATTGTCGCCCACGAGTGGCTTAGGCATGAATGTCGCTGTTTTGCCATAAGCATGAGCAACATTGTGTACACAGTACTTAAGAATTTGTACTTCATCCGCTTTTTTGGTCAGGGTGTTGGCGCCTACACCAATTTCACACTGTCCAGCTGTACCTACTTCGTGGTGATGTACTTCGATGTGTAAGCCCATCGCTTCCATGGCGCCACACATTGCGGCACGGATATCATGTAATGAGTCGACAGGAGGTACAGGAAAGTAACCACCTTTAACGCCAGGGCGGTGCCCCATATTGCCATCTGCAAAGCTTTCTTTAGATGACCAGGCTGCTTCCTCAGAGTTAATTTTATAGAATGCACCAGATATGTCTGCGCCCCACTTAATATCGTCAAATACGAAGAACTCAGGTTCTGGACCAAAGAAGGCTTCGTCTCCTAGGCCAGTTGACTTTAAGTATTCTTCAGCGCGCATAGCGATTGAGCGGGGGTCGCGGTTGTAGCCTTCACCTGTTGAGGGCTCCACGATGTTGCAACGAATAATAACGGTGGGTTCATCGGTGAATGGGTCTAGGATGGCGGTGCTGTCATCGGGCATGAGTATCATGTCTGACTCGTTAATGCCCTTCCATCCCGCAATAGAAGAACCATCGAACATTTTGCCTTCTTCAAAAAAGCTCTCATCGACTTCCCCAGTAGGAATACTGACGTGTTGTTCTTTACCTTTTGTATCTGTGAAGCGCAGGTCTATCCACTTTGCTTCGCTTTCTTTGATTAGGCCAAGGGTATTTGCCGACATTGTTGTTCCTCCGAAATGGCTGTCGCTAGTAGTTAAAATAAATGTTTATCCAGATAAGTAATTGTTATCCAAATAACAATGGGTTGCCCCGGATTCACGCATAAATGCAAAAGTTATACCATTGGTTACTAGCCCTTAAATTGGCCGGGTAACCCTTCTTTACAACGACGTGAGGTAAAACAAAAGATAATGATCGCACTAAAATCGTGCACACTGGAGATTTAAAGCTTTATTTTGGTGCATTGTTATCTTTTTTGCCCCGAAATGGCTCTGCGTGGACAGTAGTGTAACGTTTCCTTATGTAAATCGCGATCTATTTACTTTATGGAAAAGTCTTAAGTGTGTTTAAGCCTAGAAACCGCAGTTGGACACAGTGAAGTTGATAAAAACCACAATGAACTAAGTGTTTAAGAATTTTTATTCCCCCACCCAATGAGTGAGCATGTTATCCACTCTAAAGCGGATCCAACTGCGGTTTCTACGTTTAAATGATAGTATGCCTTTCGTTTTGTTTCAGGAATGTGAATCCAATGTCTTATCGCCTTGCGACATCTGAAGATAATGAATTAGTAAGTGAATCAGAATTCCAGCAAGTGAAGCAGCTTTTGGGGCGTTCTCCAAGAGGTCTGCGTAGTCTAGCGGTTAGTGGCGTTGATGGTAGACCTGTGGTTATTCAAGTGGCTTCTTTGGTGAATGATAAACCTTTTCCTACCTTGTTTTGGTTGGTTGACCCAGATGTAAACTATGCCATTGATCGTGAAGAGGCTCGTGGTTTGATTGCGGATTTTCAATGTCAGGTGGATGCGTCTGAGGTCTTGCAGTTGGCGCTTGTTAAAGATCACCAGGCACATATAGCGTTGCGGTGGGAATTGATGACGCCCGAGGTAAAAGAAAGGGTGGAGTTTTTGGGCTTTCTTCCCGCGCTTGAAAATAGGGGTATTGGAGGAATAGAAAATTTTCAGCGTATTCGCTGTTTACATACATACTATGCGGCTCATTTGGTTATTCCAAATACGATAGGAAAGTTGCTGGATGCTCACTGGAAAGAGCATGGCGTGAGTTTTGAGCACATAATGAAGGCTTGATTGCAGTTATTTGATAGCTTAATCCTGTGAAAAATGGAGCTATAGCAGCTACACTGATAGCAAAAGGTAAGATTTAAGTGGTGGATGGTATAGGCGGTGGACATCGAAGATGAGAAGTTAGCAGAGGCTGAAGGTAGTAAAAAGCGTTCTCTCTCTGAGTTTATCGCTGCATATAAAACGTGGATTCAATTAGGCGGGCTTGTTTTTTTATTGCTTGCTTTGATGTTAACGTCAATGATTACGGGGTTGATGGTCGTTGGTGTCATCAACATTAATCCGCAAAATAATGTCATGGTCAATAACATGGGGGATGCCATCTCCGTTTGTGATGATGCCATTAAAGATGAGTATAGAGACTTGTTGCAAGCTTTTAATGTTGATGACTTGTCGAGCTTAAGGGATCCGGAGTCTGGAGGATTTAAGCTTTATTATGATGTGAATATATATCGTGATGAAACCAGGCGGACAGGTGTCCAAAGCTATTTTGTCAATTGTTTTGTGTCTTCCAAGGGACGTTTAAAGCGCTTAGATTTAATTGAAGATAAAGAATTCACTCCGAAGCCTATTCGTCAAACCCACGGAAATCCAATAGGTTTTTAACTAATTTTGTTTGTTTAAAATTAGGCCTATTACTTCTTCTTATTCACCAGTATAATCCGCGCCTTCAAACTAAGTGCTTGTGAGTATTCAAAGCATCCCAACAATTTATAGCTCTATCTGGAATTCCCCCTGTGATTGAAAATCTCCGTAATATCGCGATTATTGCGCACGTTGACCATGGAAAAACCACCTTGGTTGATAAACTCCTAAGCCAGTCTGGCACTCTTGATCGTAAGGATCAGGGCGCTGAGCGGGTCATGGATTCAAACGACCAAGAAAAAGAACGTGGTATCACCATTCTGGCCAAAAATACGGCTATCGAGTGGAATGACTTCCATATCAATATCGTAGATACCCCGGGACATGCCGACTTTGGCGGTGAGGTAGAGCGGGTTTTGTCCATGGTTGACTCTGTTTTATTGCTTGTGGATGCTGTCGATGGCCCCATGCCGCAAACGCGTTTTGTTACCTCAAAAGCCTTTGAGCGAGGTCTTAAGCCAATTGTTGTTGTTAACAAGGTTGATCGACCCGGTGCTCGCCCTGATTGGGTTATTGATCAAGTGTTTGATTTGTTTGATCGTTTAGGCGCTACAGATGAGCAGCTGGATTTCCCGATTATTTATACGTCAGCGCTAAACGGCATTGCCGGGTTGGATGCCGATGATTTGGCGGATGATATGACGCCTTTATTTCAGATGATTACTGAAAAGGTTCCCGCGCCCCAAGTAGATCCTGATGCTCCTTTTCAAATGCAGATTTCCGCCCTGGACTACGATAGCTATGTAGGGGTTATCGGTATTGGTCGTATTACTCGTGGCCGCTTGAGGTCTAATCAGCAGGTTGTGGTGCACTCAGCCGATGGCAAACAACGTAAAGGTAAAATATTGAATGTAAAAGGTTATCTTGGTCTTGAGCGCATTGATGTGGAAGAAGCGAAAGCAGGTGATATTGTGTGTATTACCGGTATCGATGGTTTAAGTATTTCCGATACTTTGTGTGACCCGGATAATGTTGAAGCGCTTCCGGCGCTTAGTGTGGATGAGCCCACGGTGAGCATGACCTTTATGGTTAATGATTCTCCATTTGCAGGCTTGGATGGTAAGTTTGTAACAACACGCAATATCAGCGAGCGTCTTGAGCAAGAGCTTATTCACAATGTTGCTTTGCGCGTTGAGCCTGGTGAGACGCCTGACAAATTTAGAGTCTCTGGTCGTGGTGAACTGCACTTATCCGTGTTAATTGAAACCATGCGTCGAGAGGGATTTGAGTTGGGTGTCTCCCGGCCAGAAGTGGTTCAACGTGAGGTGGATGGTGAAATTCATGAACCTTTTGAGCAGGTGGTTATTGATATAGAAGAACAGCATCAAGGCTCTGTCATGGAAGAGTTGGGCATGCGTAAAGCCGAGATGACTAATATGGAGCCTGATGGAAAAGGTCGTGTTAAGTTGGAATTTATTGTTCCATCTAGGGGGCTTATTGGTTTTCGTGGGCAATTTATGACGCTAACCTCTGGCTCTGGCATTATGACTAGCGTCTTTGACCACTATGGTCCAGTTAAAGAGGGTGAAGTTAAGTCGCGTCAAAACGGTGTGTTAGTTTCTATGGTGAAAGGAAAGACATTAAGTTACTCCTTGTACAATCTGCAAGATCGTGGGCGTCTATTTCTGGGGCATGGTGTCGATGTGTATGAAGGCCAGATTGTAGGGATTCACTCGAGAGATAATGATCTGGTTGTGAATCCTACCAAGGGCAAGCAGTTGACGAATGTTCGTGCCTCGGGGACTGATGAAGCCTTAACGCTTTCTCCGCCTATCAGGCATACCCTTGAACAAGCGCTGGAATTTATTGAAGATGATGAATTGGTGGAGGTAACACCTAATCATATTCGTTTGCGCAAAAAGCTGCTGAAGGAAAATGAGCGCAAGCGTAATAAAAAATAAACTCTGACGGTTTAATGGTTTTGATTTAAGGCGGGTATATCCCGCCTTATTTTTTGCTGCCATAATTCATCATAATCTCTACGCGATTTAACATTCTTCATCCTGCTTATTTCCTCTTTTGTTTCGTTAAATAGATTCTAACGAAGGCCAACTATTAAAGGCCTTTGCTAATTAACCTAATTTATTTGATTGAAAAAACATTGAGAGGAAACGACTATGAATAAAACATTATTAGCTAGTGGTATTGCTTTGGCCTTAATGACTTCATCGGCTCATTTAATGGCAGAAGAAGGGTATGAGGATGAAGACTATTTAACTAATACGGCAGAAATTAATACGGTTAAAGGTGGCGTTACTTTTGGAACGGCTGCCATAGTAGGCGGTATTGTTGCCGGTCCATTGGGCGTAATGGTTGGTGCTATTGGTGGTACATTTTTAGCAGAAGAATTAGATAAAGCTGAGGAATATGATATCGCAATGGCTGAAACAAAAGCGGCATCTATGGAGCTAGCGGGTGCAGAAATGGAAATAAGTGTGCTGAAAAATCAAGTTGAGCAATTACAGCAAGAGAGCAATCAACAACATGACCTTGCTGTTAAATCGCCTTATTTGGAAAATCTTGAGTTTCAATTACTTTTCCACACCGGTAACGATACTTTAAGCGAAGAATCTATGCGCCGCTTAGATAGCTTGGCCAGCTTTTTAAAAAGTAACCCAGAGTTAAATGTACGTTTGCATGGCCATGCAGACCCGCGCGGTACTGATGGCTATAACAATATTTTATCGTTACATAGAGCATTGAATGTGCAAAATGCGCTTGAATTTTATGGCGTTGATCCAGAGCGTTTAGAGCGATATTCCTACGGTGCTGATAAATCTATCGCACCAAAAGGCGATTTAGATGCTTATGCCTTGGAGCGCCGTGTAACTGTGCAAATAGTCAATCCTCAGGAAGGTGTGGCCATTGCCGATTGATTTGCTAGGTTGGTAGCAGCATGGAGGAAAAATGGAGATGGTTATCAAGGATGATTTTCGGATGCTTCTGGTACTGCTAATCCTTTAGCGCTTTCTCATAATGGTTCCCCGCTTGCCCAGTTGCTCTGGGCTTTTTTGTTTTAGAATAATACTTGTCTACTATCTTTTCTCTTGTAAAAAAGTTCAATGATGATAACTGCTAGCATGAGTGTTCAAATGATATGCTGGTTTTGAATAGTTGCTGTCATTGGTTTTAAAAAATAAGAATGTACTGCCCAAACACTTAAAAAGAATACATCCTTATTTCCGCGAAGGCGAGAATGACGCCACAAATAATTATCATATTGATATTAACTCAATGTACTCTTTTTAAGTCTCTTGTTAGTACATAATAAATAAAAAATTTAAGTGATCGATTGGTTGTAACAAAATTATAGATAGCCGTTATAGGCTGAGATTAAAGCGATGAAAAAATTTCGAGTCATTATTCAATTTCAGGTTCAACTGTCTGAATTAAGATGGACTCCATAGCTATAACAATAACTTATCATCTTGTTTGATGCGATATCATTATAATGAATGCCCCATATGCAATCTCTTCTGATTAAAAATTTAGGTTTCATAGAATAAATTCTAATGAGATATTATTAAGATGAAGAAAACAAAAATGATTCAAAAATCTAGAGAGAAGCAAATGAAAAATAAATATATATCAATATTTTTGCGATATTCTTAGGTGTTATTTCGAGAGTTGATATGGTTAATCCGATGACGATAAAGATTTTATTGACAGTTGGTGATAGTAGAATAGTAACCTTAATCCAATAAAGTTCGTGATGGCTGTGACTTTTATAATAAAAGTTAACGAGCTTAGAAAAAATTCATCCAGTTAATTACATAAAGTTACTGTTTGGGGGGGTCATAGACTTTATTTGTTGAATTCTTACTATGTAGATCATGGTTATACATAACATAAGCTCTATGATAAAAGTCCAATGAAATATAAAGTTTAGAATCCAGTGTTGATATATATTAGGTATTTTTATAAAAACATAAGAATGGTCGATAAAGGGATAAAGCCACCAAATATGCCCCGCCACAGTATCCATTAACAGGTGGATAAAAATATTCAATAAAAATAGTGAGCTGGCAAGAAGTAATAGTTGAGACTTTTTAGCTTCTGCATAAATGATTGTAGGTAATAAAATACAAAGCCAAAATAATGGGATATGAGGGAATAGTTTATGATGATGTTGGCTGCTATCGATTAGGTAAAAATAAAATAGATCAACATCAGGAAGAAAGGATGAGGTAATTCCTGAAAACCATAAAAAGCGATTTTCTTCTTTTACTTTGTGCTTCTTTATTATAATGCTTGTTATGATAATACCTGTTGGTATATGAGCAATTAACATATTTTTCCTGCGGGGTTGTTATCCGCTATTGCCTAACTGCTTTAACAATAAAGCGTTCATCCCCTCCAGATGCTAGTGCATCAAAAGGGTAGCAAGTAATGAGATAAAGATCATCAGTATCGGGGTTAATGAATAGTTCATCAGATTTAATGTTGGCTATCCAACTCTCTTGTACGGTATAAATTGTGGTTATTCCTTTGCTGTTTTGTATATGAATTTTTTCGCTGTTTTTTATCTCTTTTAAAAGCTTGAAGTGAGTATCTCGGTGTCCGCCAATAACGCTGGTTCCATAAGTGCCGGGTAGCGCTGTGTTACTTAAATGCCCGGGGCCAAATGCGAGACTATTGCCTGTGCCTCCCGCAAGAATATAAAAGCTTTTTTTGTTCTCAAATATTATCTTTGCCACCGGCCAAGTGTCAGCCCATGGCCAAGGTTTTGTGTTGTTTCCCGTTTTTAATGTTACTTCCCAGGATTGTGCAATCAGCCACTTCGCAAGATAAGCTTTACTCACTATTACCCCAACTTGCCCCCACTGCCAGCAGCTAAACAGGAGAAGCATGGCGAGGGATATATTCTTAAAGTTTAAGTATTTATTTTTCACTTTGAACGTTGGTCTAACCTTGTTATATAAAGAAATAGAGTAAGTAATATCGAAAAAGATCCTAGAATAGCGTTTAACCATAAAGAAGTTGCTGTTTGTGGATAGTTAACTTTCTTTAAAGTTTGTCCTTTGGGTAGCAGGTTAGGTATCTCGTTATTTTTGAGTGTCGAGTTCTTAGGTCGGCTAATTTTTTCTTCAACGGCGACAAAGCTGGTATAAGGACTCATGAGTTGATGTGTTAGAGCAATGTCAATCACTTCTTGTTTAATATTTTCTTCTTTCTCCCCCAATGATTTTTTATCTAATAGGTGTTCAATTTTTTTTCTGGCCCAAAGATTGGCGATGCCGGTATGGTTTCTGCCATGATTAAAAGACATGGTCTTTTCCCAGGATTTATTTTGACTCCATCCTTTAAGGAGTAAAGTATCCGTTTCATAATCTTTACGTATGGCGGCAATAACGGGCTCGCCGTCATATAAATCCGGTATGGGATTTGGAAATACTTCTAGTGGCCTGCCTTCAGTATCCTCAATGGTGATGTTATACATGGAAGGAGTATTAATTTTTTTAAACAATTTTTTCATTTTCTTGCTCACTTCACCGATATCTCCAATCTGTGTGAACGTACCTCGGCCATACTCCGCGGCTTTGCGCATAAAGAAGTGATTGGGAGCTGACCCAATTCCAACCGTGAATAGACGTGCGGTGTCAAGTTCTTGGTGAATTACTTCGAATAATTGGGGTTCATTGCCAATGCTGCCGTCGGTAATAAAAATGATTTGTTTCAAATAATCTTGATTATGTTCCTGTTGTAATGCTGCTTTTAGAGCAGGTAGTATTTCTGTTCCACCGCTCGCCTGTAAGCGACTCAAAAATTGTTTTCCAGTGGATAAGTTATGACCGTTTGCTATTCGGGGTGCATCGAACAGTGTTGAAAACGTTGAATTAAATTCAATAATATTGAACGTATCTGATGTGTTTAAGTTTTGCAGAGCAAAATCCAATCCAGCTTTGGCTTGTTCAATAGAGGTGCCCCCCATTGAGCCAGAGGTGTCGATAATAAAAATAATTTCTTTTTTAATCGCGCTTGTGTGGGGTGATAGGTTTGATATTTGCGGTGGCATTAGCATAATAAGGTTGTAGTCATCTCCGGCTACGGTCTCACTAAAGATAGCGGCTTGCGGTGAATAACTAGCAATGGGTTTCCAAGATAAAACAAAATCTCTATCCATGCTGACTTGTCCTTTTGCGAGATTAATGGTGTGCTCTGCGTTTGTTTTTGTAATGACAACATCGTGATAAGCGCTATCAATATTGGCAAGAGGTAATCCTGCATTTAATTCGATATTAATGCCAATAGGATTAAGTAAAGCATTCTCTGCATCGACATTGGTGGTAAAGGATGGTGTAATTAAGTGTGTGTCATCGACAACAATATTCTTAGGGATATACCGTGGCGTTAATGTGGTCGGTACAAGTAAGCTAAATTGATTGTCCTTATATTGAACATTTTGAATGTAGCGTAGTTTTACAGTAATGGTTTCTTTGGGAGCGATGTTAGCGATATTTTGTGAAAATAAATTGGGTCTATGTTGCTCTAGCAGGGCCGTTTTTTTACCTTCTGCTTTAGCTTTATTATATATCGCCTGTGCTTGTTGCTTTTCTTTGATCGTGGCTTTGATACGTCGATCACCTACGCGTATTTCCATTGCGTTAACGGCGGCATCATCTGGTAGTGGAAAAACATAACGGCCTTCTACCCATTGATTGCTGGGATTTTTGAATGTTTGTTCCAGCTCAATAGTAGCAACCATGCCATTGATAATAATGTTGGCATAACTTTCGATATGAAGACCTGATAAAGTATGAGTTTCTTCTTCATCTATTAGTATCAGCTCCATATCGCCAGAACTAGGTGTCGAAACAGGAGCCGATATTGCTGGGGTTGGCAGTAATAATGTTGAGAGTACTAATAGCATGACTAAGTTATAAAAAGTTACGTTATAAAAATTAAATGCCGTTTGGTCTTTATAATTAAGAAGCATATTCATGTAATTCCTTAGTTGATCGATATGTCTTATTAAAGCAAGGTGATCTGGCGCTTGTGGTGCTCAAATATGGCAATGTTGTGGCAAAAGAGGGTAGATTGTGGGAGGCCTGTTATCTCACTAGTTTTCACCCTATAATCCTGTTCTTCTTGATATTTGATGACTTCCAGGTTGCCTATGCCCAAACATATCGTGCTCGTTGAAGATGAAAAATTATTAGCGGATAACTACAAAGAGGCTCTGCAGCGCCTTGGATATCGTGTGACTCATTATTTTAATCGCCCCGATGCGCTTGCAGGCTTGCGCAAACAGTTGCCCGATATGGCGATCATTGATGTAGGCTTGCAAGATGACATTGAAGGTGGTTTTGAGCTTTGCCGCGAGTTGCGCAGTCATTCTTCTGAACTTCCTATTATGTTCTTAACGGCACGCGACAGTGAATTTGATGTTATCTCGGGCTTGCGTTTAGGCGCGGACGATTATTTGACTAAAGATATTAGTCAGGCACATATGGTGGCAAGGATAGTTGCACTTTTTCGGCGTACAGAGGCTTTGCAACAACCAGAAAAGCAGGAGTCAATTATTACAAGTGGAGCATTGACGCTGAATTTGGATCGCATGACCGTGCAATGGCAGGAGCAATTCATCGATTTGACGGTAACTGAATTTTGGATTACCCATGCTTTAGCGCGTCATCCTGGGCATGTTAAAAATAGGCAGCAATTAATGGATGCGGCGAATGTTGTGCTTGATGACAATACCATTACGTCTCATGTCAAGCGTATACGTAAAAAATTTGTTGCAGTTGATGCTAGCTTTGATGCGATACAAACGGCTTATGGTATGGGGTATCGTTGGGTTCCCTAAGTGAAGTTTCGGGTAAGATGCTCAATGAGAAATGAATGCTCAACAAATTCTAACAGCCTGATTTTTTAGTTTTGAAATTACGTAATCAAATTTTTTTAGTTAGCTTATTATTATTGAGCTTGCCTTGGGCGGGTTGCCAATATTTGCAAGCCGTAGATACAGCCTTGCGTGATTTGCAAGCGACATCTCTTACCACAAATGCTCGTTCTTTGGCGGATCGCTTTGTTATTAATCCTAACTTATTTGCTTCGCCCTATACGAATGTTAGACAGGGATCTCGTCCTTTGTACTCAGTTAGTTTGAATAGTCGCCCTATTATTGACGGTTATCAAGATGATTGGCGCAATTATGGGATCAAAGAAAAGACATTTGTTAATGAAGATCAGTTGGTTACACTAACGGTTGGTGATTATCAAAAAGACGTTTATTTTTTTATTAAAGTAAGGGATGACCAGTTGCGTTATTTTAATCCCTCTCAGCAAGAACATCTCCGGGCAGATCATCTAGCCTTTCACTTCTATAAAAATCAAGTCTTGGATAAAACGGTTTATCTATATACGAGCTCTCCTGGAAATCTTATAGCACGTTATCGAGATCAGCAAAATCGTTTGAGAGACTTTGGTTTGATCAAAGGTGTCTGGCGTGAAAATACAGAGGGTTATCAATTGGAGTTGGAGGTTGATAGGGCATTACTCTCTGGTGGTTTTGAAATGGATATTATTGATTCGCGGCTATCCTACGATAAAAGAATACCTATTCATACGCTAAATGATCCAGATAATCAGTACAAAAAATTTGAGTTAATTATGTTATCTAGAACAATTCAGCAAGAATTGGCATCATTAAATTTAAGTGATGTTTCTGTTACTGTTCTAAATCGTGAAAAATATCGTATTGCCTCAATTAAGGCGGCGGATCAAGATAAAAAGAAAAGAGATACCCCCTGGTTTATTGAGTGGATTTACCGCCAGAGTTTAGATGTTGGTAGCTTGCCCTTGCGTTCACAGTATGTCAGGGATGAACAGTGGTCATTGGATGGCATCGATAGTGTTAATCAAAATGAAGAAAAGATTCTTTGGTATCGAATCCCTAGCCAAATTCTGAGAGACCAAACAGCGGTAGGAGTTGTTATACCTTTAAGGCATGAAGATGATTTACTGGGTTTTTTGGTGTTGGAAAAAACAACGGATCGATTGTTGGCGTTAACGAGTTCGGCCTTTAATCGCTTGTTTTTATTTACTTCAGGTATTTTTGTGTTGGTCGCCTTGGGTTTGATTGTCTATGCCAGTTGGTTGTCATGGCGTATCAGTCGTTTAAATCGTGCGACACATCATGTGATTGGTGATCAAGGTTTGATTATTGTTGATCATAAAAACTGGCCTGAATTTAAATCAAGTGATGAGTTGGGCGACCTCTCGCGTAGCTATAAAGATTTATTATTGCGCTTGCGAGAGAGTCAGGATTATTTGAGGGGGCTATCTAGTAAGTTATCCCATGAATTGCGCACACCTATTGCGATTGTGAGATCCTCTCTCGATAATATTGTGGAGGTTGACGATATTGAGCAACAGCGTCAGTATCACCAGCGAGCCCAACAAGGTATCGAAAGACTGAGTATGATTCTGAATGCTATGAGTTCGGCGAATCGTATCGAGGAAAGTCTCGCCACAGCAGAGTTCTCAAATGTTGATTTAAGCGCGTTTTTATCCGCTCTATCAGATATGTACAATGATGCGTATACTCCTCATAGCATACAATTTATTGATGAGGCAGGTCCTGTTACGATTCCTTTGGCGCAAGAATTATTTGCGCAGCTAATGGATAAGTTAGTGGATAACGCGAGAGGCTTTTCTGCTCCTGAAGATCCAATTGTAATACGCCTGTTAAGTGATAAAAATCTAGTAACTATACGGGTTGAAAATAAAGGCCCTTTATTGCCTGAGACAATGCGAGGGCGTCTTTTTGACTCGATGATATCAGTAAGGGCCCCAGTCCAGGGCCCAACGAAAGTTAACCACGATGTCCATTTGGGTTTGGGGCTCTATATCGTACGCCTCGTTACCCTATTGCATCAAGGGCAGGTGTTCGCTGAAAATCAAGTAGATGAGACAGGGGTGATTGTTTCTGTTACTCTATCCAAAACGGAGTGATTTAAGCGATAATTAGTATTGCTATTCTCAGTAAGTTTATCTACGGTGCCAAAGCCCTTATTATAAAAACGAGTTATGTTCGATCTCGATAAAGCGATAGATATTATTTCCAAAGGAGCCAAAGCCTGGAATAGATGGCGTAAGCTGTACCCTGGTTTTTATCCCAACCTGGATGGTATTGAACTACATGATATGGACTTAGATGGTATTGATTTTTCGGGAGTCTCCCTTTGTCATGCCGTAATTAATAACTGTAGTTTACGTTCTGCATCATTGGTCTCTGCTCGTTTGCGTGAGGCAAACCTCAAAAATAATGATTTTACATCAGCGCGTATGATTGCAGCAGAATTAACCGATGCTGACTTATCGGGCTCTATTCTAAAAAATGCCAATATCTTAACCGCTTCTGTTAGAGGTGCACGTTTTGATCATGTCAACTTTGTTGGGCATGATATGCAGGCTCTCGACTTAAGAAAGGTCTCTTTTCGAGGGGCTGATTTGTCGAATCAATATTTGGCGGGTTCTGATTTGTCAGGAGCTCGCTTAGATGACTGTATTCTTGATAACTCTGACCTTTCAGATGCTAATTTGCATGATTCTTCAGTAGTTAACGTTGACTTATCCAAGTGCAAGTTGGATGGCATTGATTTTACAAGAGCTAATTTAACTAAGTCAAAATTCTCAAAAAATACCATTGAAAATATTAATTTTCAGGAAGCCTTGCTGAATGACTGTGATTTTCGTCAAGCTACGATCAAACGCTCCAATTTTAGTAAAGCAGATATTACAGGTTGTTTGCTCTGGGAGGCCAACACGATTGATTGGACCTTAACGGACGTTAAATGTAGTCATGCATCGTGGGACAAGGCCGGGAAACAAAAAACTCATTATGGTAAGCATGACTTTGAGCGAATTTATTCTGATACCCTAACTTTAGATTTGCGTTATCCTTTTCGAATGATGGCCGCAGAAATATCTACTTTGCCTATTTTGATCGAGCATTTACAGGCGTCGCATTGGGGAACATCGATTCGTTTAAAGTCAATTAAAGATTATGCCGGAGGGTCTTTAGTAACACTTTCGATCGATGAAGTTAGCGCTTATCAGCCTTCAGAACTGAGAGAAAACTTGCAAAGAGAAGCCAGTTCTATTCTCATGGCTCAAGTTGCCATGCGCCAAGATATTATCTTGCAGCGTGCACTGAAAGAAGAAATTGCCAATATCAAAGAAAATTTTTGGCCTCGTTTGTTGGAATTAGCAACCGAAAGTGAGCGAGAAGTTGTTCGTAACTTAACAATTATTTTTATGGATTTAACCGGTTTTTCGCAATGGAAAGATGAAGAACTTGCATCAAAACTATCATTATTCCGCGGTTTGGTGAAGCCAGTATTACAACGTTGGAATGCGGATCATCCGAATATGGAGGGCGATTCCC
>JBNKUQ010000006.1:0-61654 GCA_050298695.1 Cellvibrionaceae bacterium | reverse complement strand
GAATGGATTATTTTCCACGGCGTCCCAATCCCAACTAGCGATGGGGAGCTCGGTTTTAATTGGGCCTAGTTGTGTCAGGCAACCTCTCACCACAATACCAAACGCTTCCTGCAAATATCTTTTCGCAATGGCGCCCGCTGCTACCCGCATAGCGGTCTCACGAGCCGAAGAACGGCCACCTCCGCGATAGTCGCGCACACCATATTTCTGCATATAAGTGTAATCGGCATGCGCGGGCCGAAATTGGTCTTTGATATTGCCGTAGTCTTTGGAACGCTGATCCGTATTTTCAATCAATAAGCCAATGGGAGTCCCCGTGGTTTTCCCTTCAAATACACCGGATAAAATCTTTACCTGGTCTGGCTCTCGGCGTTGAGTTTCGAATTTATTTTTACCAGGGCGACGGCGATCAAGATCGCGCTGCAGATCAGCTTCAGTTAAGGAAAGACCTGGAGGACAACCATCGATAATACATCCCAAGGCTAAGCCATGGCTTTCACCAAATGTTGTGACTGCGAATAATTTACCGAAGGTATTGCCTGACATAGGGAACTCATTTTCAAAAAAGGTGACAGTATAAAGAAGCTACTAGCGGCTAGCTACTGGCCGCTAGTAATAATTCTTCACGATTTAGAACAAATACACCATGGCCGCCCAAAGCAAACTCTATCCAGGTAAACGTAATATCAGGGAATGCCGCTTCTAAGGCTTCCCAACTGTTGCCCACTTCAACAATTAATACGCCATTGGGTTTTAAGTAAGTCGCTGCCTCCCCTAGCAGGCGGCGGGTAAAATCCAAGCCATCAAAACCTGAGACCAAGCCTAACTCGGGTTCAGCATGATATTCTGCTGGCATATTCGCAAAATCTTGTGCATCCACATAGGGCGGATTGGAAACAATCAAGTCAAACTGGTGATGGGGGTTGTTTGGAGTAAAGGCCTGAAAACCATCAGACTCTATCAGGGTCACCCTATGCTCAAGATGATGGCGCTGACAGTTTTCATTAGCGACCAATAACGCTTCTGGCGAAATATCGCTGAGAACCACCGTAGCATCAGGTAAGTACAAGGCACTGGCAAGTCCTATACAACCACTCCCCGTGCACAAATCTAAAATATGAGGTTGATCCACAGACAGCCAGGGCCTGTATTGGGCATCGATCAACTCTGCAATAGGAGATCGTGGCACCAACACCGAGGGATTAACCGTAAAAGGGTAACCTGCAAACCACGCCTCTCCCGTTAAATAAGCTGCAGGAATACGTTCATCAACCCTGCGCTTAAATAAGTGGGAAATTGTCTGATAGTCTTCGGGACTCAGCTCTCTTTGAAAGACCTCAGCGGGACTATCCCATGGTAACTGGAGATAGTGAAACACCAACCAAAAAGCCTCGTCGCTGGCATTATCAGTTCCATGGCCAAAAAATAAACCAGCCTCTTCAAATTGTTTTGCACCCTCATCAATGCAGTTTTGTATGCTGAGGGTTTGAGCGTCTGGCGGTATCTTCACGGTATAATTTGTAGGTTCGAGGGTTAGAGTTGGGGCTTAGTTATTAGAATTTCTATTTGTGAATAAACTCTACGATTGCCACGACGCACAACATATAAGGTAATGTATTGTTCGTCGTTTATGGTATAGGTTGAATAAAATTGGTATTCATCCAGCCCATAGAGTTGTTTGATGCGAAAATGATCATTCGCCCAATTATTACTTTCCCCACAGTCACGCCGTTCGCAACTGAATAGCACTTTGGCGGTACTGGGGATTTGGCTGCGGTAAAAGTCATAGACTTCTTGCTCATCAAAGCCCGAGGGCAACTCATGGGTCTCTCGGTAAAGCTTGCCTTGTAAGCGTAGCAACTTCTCTGGCTGCCAGCGATTTTGTAGCTTCTCATAAGGGCCTAAGGCCAAGCGGTAGATAGAAACATCTCGTTGCTCTTGATTGACCACTCTTGCACGATCATAAGGCAAAAACTGATTAGGCTCCGCTGCTAAAATCTCGTGAGAAAAAAAGCTAGTGATAACAAGGCTACTAACAATAAAACTGGAAGCCATATAAAAAGTGCGGATATATTTGATCACTCTAACTGCCTGTCTTGTTCGATACAATAAAGTTGCTAATACTGCGCGCTACATCAAGTGCGGATTTTTCAATATGTAAATAATGGCCATCCTCAAAGTGTATTACGTTGGCACTCAGTAAATTGATTAGATGTTTGTTCATCTCACAAGCGATAGGATTATCTTTGATAAACGACATAAACCCCTGCTCCGCTAATAAAATTAAGGTTTTAGCCTGCACTTTACGAACAAACGCAAAAATTTGTTCTTGAGTAAACATGACATGGCTAAAGGCCCACAGTTTATCATCTGCATGCCAATGAAAGCCTTCCGTTAATTCTCGTAAACCACGTTTTGCCAAGCGTTGAGCGGTCTCTGGTTCAACGCGGGTAACATCACTATTAACACGGGCTTTGATTGCCGCATCATAGGTGGGATAACACGATAATTTACGCCGCACACGACGATGTATTTCCTGCATACTTTTTAGCATATGATCCGGCGCTTGCTCAGCGTCAATAGGCGATGGCGCTATCGCATCGATCAAAACTAATTGGGAAACTCGCTCAGGAAACATAGCTGCGAGAATCAACGCTATCATTGCGCCTCTAGAATGCCCCATTAATACAAACTGCGGCCACTGCATCTCATCGGCCATGGCAATAATAGCCACGACTTCAGCCCATATGGGGTAGTCGCTAAAGCCATTGCGATGATCACTATGGCCATGACCCGATAAATCCGGGGCTAACACCTGCACATTGGAAAATTCAACCAAATAGGGAGCTAAAAGATCAAAACTAGCACTATTATCCAACCAGCCATGCAAGGCCATAATGGGCTGCTGCGAGCACGTGTCGCCCCACAACTGAGCGGCATAACGAAAACCATTAAACGTAAATGTACGCTCAACGACGTTAGATATATCGGTATTCATAGCAAAAAACGACAAACCTTAAGGCTGATGCAACCACCTAAGCTCACCACAGCCATAGGCCAATCACTCAGCTTCTATGGCAGCCACAGCCGAGGTTCCCATTCGATAACGGCCTGTTTCCAAGCCCGCTAAACGATCCACCAATGTACCCAATAAAGGTTGATGACTCACCACCATGATACATTTGTCGGTTTCTTTAAGATCCTGGAGAACATAGTCGGGATTATCTGTTGGAGCCAGTCCTTCTTTAATAACAATAGGCTTATTATCCAAAAGCGACGATACAATCTCAGCCGTCTGTCGAGCGCGGACATATTGACTACACCAAATTTCATCAATAACTTGCGCAAATACGGGTTCTTGTGCACAACGATTAATGGTCGCCTCAACATCTTCACGCCCAACCTGTGTCAAACTTCGGGCCGCATCTGAGGCTGCTTGCGTTACTGCTTCACCATGTCGCATAAAAAATACGTGCATAAATTGATATACCTAAATATTATTGTTTTAAATCCACACGCAATATACGCATGATTTGTCTGGCACACCGCTAAAGTTGAGACAGCATAAAATATCTAATTTTCTTTTTCCGCATCTGGCCAATCGGCAAATGGGAAAGGCTTATCCTGAGAGTTATAAGTCAAAAAGCGCAAAATCTGATAAATATATTGTGATAAACGTCCACCGAACTCACGCAAATTATCATTTGCCTCTCCAGTGATCAGTGACAAAAGAAATTGCAGCAACACTAATGCCATCATCACATAACCCGCAATACTTACGATAATGGCAAATAAAACCATAAATACAAATCTTAACCAGTGTTCCACTGATAATAATCGCTCACCCCAACTAGGCTCGACGTCAATCGTTTCAACGGACTCGGCATGTACTGACTTGGCCTCTACCGATTTGGCAGGTTGTTTCTCAACATTTTGTGTCATCGTATTGCCCCTGTAAAATCAACATCGCTATTTTGCTCACTTAACATGAGCTGATTAATAATACTATCCGCTGATGCACTCTCAAATAACAGCGCATACAATGCAGACACCAAAGGCATGTGAACATTCAATTCCTCTGCTTTTTCTTTGACTAAACGCAAAGTATTCACTCCTTCAACAACCTGTCCCACACCTTTAATGGCCGCTGTTAAGGATTTACCTTCACCCATAGCATAACCTACACGATAGTTACGGCTCAAATTAGAATTACAAGTCAAAATTAAATCGCCCACCCCAGCCAAGCCTAAGAAAGTCATGGGATCCGCGCCCAATGCATGAGCAAAGCGCCCCATTTCAGATAAAGAGCGCGTCATTAATAAGGCCAAAGTATTTTGTCCATAGTGTCGAGCCTGAGCCATTCCCGTAATAATCGCATAGATATTTTTTAAAGCGCCGGCTAGTTCAACACCATAACAATCATGACTGGAGTAGATTCTGAATTTCGCTGAGCCCAAAACCGTTTGCACTTGTTTTATTAGACCATCATCCATACTAGCAATAACAGATCCCGTCAATTCACCCTGTATCATTTCTTTGGCGAAGTTAGGACCACTCAAGACACCAATAGAAGCTTCTGGTAGTTCCTCTGCCAAGATCTGGCTCATTAAGGTAAAACCATCACGCCCAATACCTTTGGTAGTACTAATGACTTTGGATGTCGGGGGTATTACTGTGGCAAGTTTTTTGACGACTTCACGGAAAGAAGAACTGGGAACGGATACAAAAATTAAATCACTATCAGCAACCACATCCGCCAAATCACTGCTGACAGATAATTTATCGGCTAGTTTATAACCAGGTAGATAAGCTGCATTTTCCCTGCTTTCTTGAACGAGATGAGCTCGTTCATCATCGCGCATCCAAAGTTGTGTCGGAAAACCATTACTAGCAATAACATTTGCTATTGCAGTACCAAAACTACCACCGCCCAGTACTGCCACTTTTAATTCTGCTGTCATAAATGATCGCTTTATAGTCATTGTTATTTTCACTCACGATAAAACGCCAGTGATAAGTGAAATATCGTCTTCAGCCTAAAAACGGCGGTTGGGCGCGAAAAAGATGTGCATACTTTCGTGATCCAACTGCGGTTTTTAGGTTCAAGCACAAGAGGCTGAATTACGTAATCAATCCTTACAATTTAACGACGTATTGAAACTTTGGATATAGATAAAATCCGTTTAGATATGTATAACTGCATCATACCAAGCTAATAGAATCAGTTATATACCCATCGCCTTTCAACTTCTGGGAGTGTTGGCTGCACGCGCGCGACCGCCAAGGATGGGGTCGTACCCATAAGTCGAAACTCAATGGGTACACGATTAACTATAAAGGCCCAGATAATCTGGGCCTTTATGGCTTACCACTTTAGATATTAGAGTTAATTTAATTAGAAAGTTCTAATAACAGTTTATTGAGACGACTAACGTAGGCCGCAGGATCACCCAATTGACCACCCTCGGCCAACGTCGCTTGGTCAAAGAGGACTTTAACTAGATCAGTAAAACGATCTTCATCCTGCTCTTGATCTAATTTTTTAACCAAGGGGTGTTCCGGGTTTAATTCAAATATTGGCTTGCTTTCTGGTACGGCCTGGCCCGCTTGCTCTAACAAGCGACGCATTTGTGCACCCATATCGGCTTCGCCTACAACGACACAAGCAGGAGAATCAGTTAAACGATGAGTTAGACGCACTTCTTCAACCTGTTCCTCAAGAGCTTTTTTACTGCGCTCAACCAAACCTTTTAGTTCTTCGTTAATTTTTTCTTGTTCTTTTTTCTCTTCCTCGGTATCCATATCACCAAGATCTAATTCGCCTCGGCCCACATCCTGAAATGCTTTGCCTTCGTATTCACGAAGATGACTCATCGTCCAATCATCTACACGATCGGCTAACAACAAGACCTCTATACCTTTTTTGCGGAAAACCTCCAGGTGAGGTGAATTTTTTGCCGTATTAAAATTTTCAGCCGCGACGTAATAAATTTTGTCCTGCCCCTCTTTCATACGAGCAATATAATCGTCGAGGGACTGATCCTGTTCAGGCTTATCCGTGTGGGTTGTAGAAAAACGGATTAACTTAGCAATTTTCTCTTTATTCGCAAAATCTTCTCCTGGTCCTTCCTTAATGACTTGACCAAATTCTTTCCAGAACATGTTGTAGTCTTCTGGCTTTTTCTTGGCCATTTTCTCTAACATATCCAAAACTCGCTTGGTTAACGCAGAACGCATCGCATCAATGTTAGGGTCTTTCTGAAGAATTTCGCGAGAAACATTTAAAGAAATATCATTTGAATCAACAATGCCCTTCACAAATCGTAAATACAATGGCAGAAATTGCTCTGCATCATCCATAATAAAGGTACGCTGCACATAGAGTTTTAAACCTCTTGCAGTATCGCGATTATATAAATCAAATGGGGCTGACTTAGGAATAAATAACAAGCTGGTGTAATCTAATTTACCTTCAACTCGGTTGTGACTCCAGGTTAATGCGTCGTTGTAATCATGAGATACATGTTTGTAAAACTCTTGGTATTCTTCATCTTTGATATCACTGCGAGATCGCGTCCACAAGGCAGTAGCGGTATTGATGACTTCATCTTCTGGCTCTTTTTGTTTTTTATCCTCTTCACCTTCTGCAACAGGCATAGGTTCTTTCTTCATAACCACAGGGAGAGAGATATGATCAGAATACTTTTTAATAACAGAACGCAGGCGCCAGCTATCCGCGAATTCTAAAGCATCATCTTTAAGGTGCAGTACAATCGTCGTACCTCTATCAACTTTCTCTATAGGTTCAATCGTAAATTCTGCATCGCCCTGACATTCCCAGCGAATACCCTCAGATTTATCCATCCCGGCTCGACGAGTCAACACCTCCACGTTATCTGCGACGATAAATGCGGAATAAAAGCCCACACCAAACTGACCAATTAGCTGTGAATCTTTTTTCTGGTCCCCTGACAACTGTTCCAAAAACTGTGCAGTACCCGATTTTGCGATGGTGCCGAGATTATTGATTACCTCTTCTCGACTCATACCAATACCATTATCGCTAATGGTGACTGTTTTCGCCTCTTTATCAAAGTTGACGCGAATTTGCAGTTCTGGATCATCTTCAAATAAAGTGCTGTCTTTTAATGCTTCAAAACGTAACTTATCAGCTGCATCGGAGGCATTGGATATCAGCTCGCGAAGGAAAATTTCTCTATTTGAATAAAGCGAATGAATCATTAATTGCAGTAGCTGTTTAGCCTCGGCCTGAAAACCTAGCGTCTCTTTTTGGGTTGTATCAGCTGACTTTTTGGCTTTTTTATCGGCTGTTTTGGTCACTTCAGACTCCTTAGGGTTATTTTCAAGTTAATCAGATAGAGCAATCAGGCGCTCTTGTAAAAGGATGGCTGTGAATATGGGGGCCTTAGCCGCCATTTCAAGCTTAAACGCAAAAAATTGCTGGTGTCAAAATCGTAAAAAACCATGAACAGAGACGAAAAAAACCACCATACTATGGCATTTTGAGCTTTATTCACCCTATAATGCGCCCTGTCGATGGTCACTCATGCTTGGAGAAATCAGCAATGAATCTTGAATACTATATTATTCGCGGTCGTGGAGAAGGCGGCTCGAAGTTCCAACTCGCTCGCCTACAAGATGAATCGGGCAATACCTTTAAAGGCCAATATGACATGGCCCGGCACTTTGCCTCCATCGAAGAGATGAAAAACTATATTGCTGATGATGTTGTAAAAGTACCGGCTGGCGATATATCACTCGAACCGATGAATATCTAATGAGATACAAATAAAAAAAGGGGCTATTTAGCCCCTTTTTTATAACCCTTATGTTTATATTAAGAAAATAACAAACACAAACCAAAATACAAAAACACTGCACTACCCACTAGACCTAAAATAGTCATTGCATTGGTAGGTAATCCAAATTTCTTAGCATAATCACCGTCAATCTGCCACGCTGCCAACACTGAGTTTACGCACGCCATTACCAGTACCACGGTAAAGTAAATTTTCCAAGCCTGAGATGCCAATAAACCCGTTAATGAAGCATAACTTAGACCATTATCTGACAACAGAACACAGACCAAAGCAACCCCAAAAGTAACGATAAGTGCATTGCTTATGCGCTGAAAGATCCATTGTCTTACACCACTATTTATCATGCCCATATCAATACTCCCGCTAACAAGCTTAATGCAATACCGCAAACAATCGCAGTCCATGAAATAGCTTTACCACCTGCAAAGTCTTCAAAGAACCCCATATCTTGAATAATATGTTTAATCGTTCCCATGCAATAGTAAGCAAATGCGGTTAAGAAGCCCCAAGATACAAACTGCAGTAAAAAATTGGTTTTGAATAACGCTGCAACTGCGCTGAAATCTTGCTCCGACTCAAGTGCATAACGCAAGAGTACCAACAAAAAGCCCAGAGCAACCCAGGTGATCACGGCACAAATACGATGAAGAATGGATGCGATTGCTGTCACTGGAAAGCTAACAGTAGTCAGATCCAGGTTAACAGGCCGTTCACTATTCATAGATTTACTCCTCATAATTCACCCTAGGAGCACCTCTAGGGATGAATAACAGTGAATGAAAATGCAATCATCTATTTTATTGCTCACAAAGGACTGTTACCAATAAACGATGATTGCATCTGCTTATTTTACCAACCAGTGACTTCTTTCAAAGCCGTACCGATATCCGCTAAGCTGCGAACCGTTTTAACGCCCGCATCTTCAAGGGCAGCAAATTTTTCATCTGCTGTACCTTTACCACCAGAAATAATTGCACCCGCATGGCCCATACGCTTACCTGGAGGTGCAGTTACACCAGCGATGTAAGAAACAACCGGTTTAGTGACATTCGCTTTAATGAACGCTGCCGCCTCTTCTTCTGCTGTCCCACCGATTTCACCGATCATCACAATCGCTTCCGTCGCAGGGTCTTCTTGGAACATACCCAAGATATCGATAAAGTTTGAACCGGGAATCGGATCACCACCGATACCAACACAGGTAGATTGGCCAAAACCATGATCTGTCGTCTGCTTAACCGCTTCATAAGTCAAAGTACCAGAGCGAGAGACAATACCCACTTTACCTGGCTTGTGAATGTGGCCTGGCATGATACCAATTTTACATTCACCCGGTGTAATAACACCTGGGCAGTTAGGGCCAATCATGCGCACACCTTTTTTCTCGATGTACTCTTTAACCACCAACATATCTAGCGTAGGAATACCTTCTGTAATAGTGATGATTAGCTCAATACCCGCATCTGCCGCTTCGATAATAGAATCTTTACAGAAAGGTGCAGGAACATAGATAACACTGGCTGTGGCGCCGGTTGCTTCAACCGCTTCTTTCACGGTATTAAAAACAGGAAGACCAAGATGAGTCGAACCACCTTTACCTGGCGTCACACCACCTACCATTTGCGTACCATATTCAATGGCTTGCTCTGAGTGGAACGTACCGTTTGAGCCAGTAAAACCCTGACAAATAACTTTGGTATTTTTATCGATTAAAATAGACATTATTTGCCCTCCGCAGCAGCAACTACTTTCTCAGCAGCATCAGTTAATGATGTCGCACCCGTGAGGTTCAGTGTGCTTTCATCCAATAATTTTTTACCCGCTTCAGCGTTCGTACCTTCTAAACGAACCACAACAGGTACTTCAACACCCACTTCTTCAACCGCACCGATAATACCTTCAGCAATCATGTCACAACGTACAATACCACCAAAAATATTAACCAATACCGCTTTTACATTGCTATCAGAAAGGATGAGTTTAAATGCTTCGATAACCCGCTCTTTGGTTGCACCACCACCTACATCAAGGAAGTTTGCTGGCTTACCGCCATGCAAGTTAACAATGTCCATGGTACCCATTGCCAAACCAGCACCATTCACCATACAACCTACATTGCCGTCGAGAGCAACATAGTTAAGTTCGAAAGATGCCGCATGTGCTTCGCGCTCATCTTCTTGTGATGGATCATGCATTTCACGCATTTTTGGTTGACGGTATAGTGCATTACTATCAATATTGATTTTACCGTCTAAGCAATGAAGGTTACCTTCTTCAGTAATGACCAATGGATTAATTTCCAATAAAGCAAAATCGTAGTCTTGGAACATTTTTGCTAAGCCTAAGAAGATCTTAGTAAATTGCTTCACTTGATCTGGATTTAAACCTAATTTAAACGCCAACTCACGACCTTGGTAAGGCTGTGGACCCACAAGAGGGTCGATAGTCGCTTTAAGAATTTTCTCTGGTGTTTCTTCGGCAACTTTTTCAATCTCAACACCACCTTCCGTTGATGCCATGAAAACGATGCTACGAGTAGCGCGGTCAACAACTGCACCTAAGTAAAGCTCCTGATCAATGTCAGTACAAGACTCCACTAAAATACGGCTAACAGGTTGACCCTTTTCATCGGTTTGATAAGTGACTAAGTTCTTACCTAACCAATTTTCTGCAAAGGCTTTCACTTCTTCTTTTGAATCAACAAGCTTAACGCCACCTGCTTTACCACGTCCACCTGCGTGAACCTGAGCTTTAACGACCCACTTGTCGCCACCAATGGTATCGGTTGCTGCAACGGCTTCTTCAACGGTTGCTGCCGCAACGCCTTTAGAAACGGGCAAACCATATTCGGCAAACAATTGTTTAGCCTGATACTCGTGCAAATTCATAATATTTCCTGTGTAGTTTTCACTTGTTAAAAATAGTTAGCTTCTAGCTGCCAACTTCAAGCGGCAAGAAAGTAGTTATTTCTAGCAGCTTGCAGCTGTAAACTGGTAGCCTATCTCTTCTTTCGGTTTGGCATATGAATGGCGTGACCATTCGCCGCCAATGCAGCTTCTTTGACTGCTTCCGAGAACGTAGGATGACCAAATACAATCATTCCCATATCTTCTGCAGTAGAACCAAATTCCATCGCAATTGCCACTTGCTGAACCAAATCTGATGCGCTTGGACCAACGATGTGACATCCTAAAATTCGATCGGTTTTTTCGTGAGCAATAATTTTCACCATACCCTCTTGGCTATCGGCAGCCACTGCGCGACCTACCGCTAAGAATGGGAAAGTACCCACTTTGTAAGGCTCGCCAGAAGCTTTTACTTGCTCTTCAGTTTGCCCAACCGACGCTACTTCTGGATGGGTATAAATCACGTTCGGAATTACGTCGTAATTCATCATCGCTTTTTCACCGGCAATGCGCTCTGCCACAACAACACCTTCTTCAGATGCTTTATGAGCCAACATAGGACCACGAACAATATCACCTACAGCCCAAACACCCGCTACGTTAGTTGCACAATTCTCATCAACAAAAATAGAACCACGCTCATCGATATTAACGCCACTATCTTCCGCTAATAAACCTTCAGTATATGCACGGCGTCCAACACAAACGATAAGCTTATCAAAGGTTTCAACTTGTTCTTTACCGTCTTTATCTTCATAGGTAACGTCAACTTTTTTACCTTTAATTTTTGAACCTGTCACCCGACAGCTTAAACGGATATCTAAGCCTTGTTTTCTAAAAATCTTTTCAGATTCTTTCGCAATTTGTTTATCCATCATACCTAAAAAACTATCCATTGCCTCGAGGCAAACCACATCAGAACCCAAGCGACTCCACACGCTGCCAAGCTCTAGGCCTATCACACCGGCACCAATAATACCTAGTTTTTTAGGAACTTCTTTAAATTCCAACGCACCTGTTGAATCGACAATAATATCGTTATCTTCAGGATTAACGGGGGCTACAGGGATATTGATAGGAACAGAACCCGATGCGAGGATCACATTGTCCGCTTCGTAAACAGTTGTTTTACCTTTAGCATCAGTGACTTCGACTTTTTTACCTGCTAACAACTTGCCTTTACCAGAAATAGAGGTCACTTTATTGGCTTTAAACAAACCGCCGATACCACCAGACATTTGCGCGACCACTTTATCTTTGCGCTCTAGCATTTTAGTGACATCAATTTTTAACTTGCCGGTGCTGATACCATGGTTTTCAAAACCATCATGAGCATCATGATAACGGTGTGAGCTATCCAATAATGCTTTAGAAGGAATACAACCCACATTCAAACAAGTACCGCCATTCACGGTCTTGCCTTTTTCATCTATCCACTTCTCAACACAAGCAGTTTTTAAACCCAATTGCGCAGCACGAATTGCTGCTACATAACCACCAGGGCCTGAACCAATCACAATAACGTCGTATTTGTTGTCTGACATATTTTTTCCCAACTAAAATGTTTTACTCGTAAAAAGTTAATAACTCAACACAACTTCGCGAACTAAATATCCAGTAAAATACGCGCTGGATCTTCTAGTAAATCTTTAATTGCCACCAAAAATTGCACGGCTTCTTTACCATCAACCATACGATGATCGTAAGATAAGGCCAAATACATAATGGGTTGGATAACAACTTCTCCATTAACTGCCATTGGGCGCTCTTGGATTTTATGCATACCCAAAATAGCGGTTTGTGGAGGATTCAAAATAGGAGTTGATAGCAATGAACCAAAAACGCCACCATTAGTAATAGTAAAGGTACCACCCGTCATTTCATCGATACCCAATTTGCCATCGCGAGCGCGCAGTCCAAAATCGCGTATCCCATATTCAATATCAGCTAAGCCCATGTTTTCAGCATTGCGTAAAACAGGAACAACTAGGCCTTTATCGGTCGATACGGCAACACCTATATCTTGATAACCATGGTAAACCACATCATCACCATCAATTGATGCGTTAACTGCTGGAAATTTTTTCAAGGCTTCAACCGCAGCCTTAACGAAGAAACCCATAAAACCTAGACGTGTACCATTGTGTGCTTTTTCAAACTGATCTTTGTATTTTGCACGCAACTCCATCACTGGTCCCATATTAACTTCGTTGAAAGTTGTCAACATGGCGGTGGTTTGAGTTGCCTCTAGCAAACGTTCTGCAATGCGCTTGCGCAAACGTGTCATAGGCACACGCTTTTCTACACGATCGCCAGTTTCTGTTAAAGGTGTTACTACCGACGACGCATTTGTTTTTGGTGCACTTGATGCAGGTTTCGCTGCAGGTGCAGAACCCGCATTTTGAACATCTTCTTTAGTAATTAAACCACCTTTACCAGTACCTTTGACTGTAGCCAAATCAACCCCCTTCTCTGCCGCTAACTTACGCGCTGATGGACTTGCTACTGCATCACTTGAATCACCAGCACTTGTTGTTTCTGTCGATGCAGCAGATGAACCAGAAGCGCCTTCAATAACATAAGCAATGACTTCACCGCTCTGTACGGTATCACCTTCGCCTTTTAGCAGGTCACCCATCGCACCATCAGCGGGGGCAACGACTTCTAGTACCACTTTATCAGTTTCGATTTCAACGATTAACTCGTCACGAGCAACGCTATCACCAGCGGCTTTATGCCAAGTAGCAATAGTGCCATCTTGCACTGATTCTGGGAAAGTTGGTGTTTTTATTTCAACACTATTACCGCTCACTGAATTACCACTCGCTGCTTTTGCACTAGATACAGGCGCACTTGTTTGAGCAACAGAAGAACCTTCACCGTCAACAACGGCTGCTAATACTTCATTACTTAACACGGTATCGCCTTCTTGCTTAGTAACATCAGCCAATACACCGTCTGCAGGTGCAACGACTTCAAGAACCACTTTATCGGTTTCAATTTCGACAATCAGTTCATCTCGGGTGACGGACTCACCTGGTTTTTTATGCCAAGTGGCAATGGTGCCATCTTGAACTGATTCGGGAAACGTGGGTGCTTTAATTTCTGTTGCCATTAGTTAATTTCCTGTCTCTAACCTTTTGTTTAAATATATTTCTATCTATACCCATCGCTTTTCAACTTCTGATGGTGCTGACTGCACGCGCGACCGCCAAGGATGGCGGCCGTACCCAGAAGCTTAAATCCAATGGGTATATGGTTGGTACAATAACGGCGCCAATCTACTTCTTGACTTTTAATGCTGCCGTAACAAATTGTTTTTGTTCTTCAAGATGCATGGACATATATCCACATGCAGGTGCGGCTGAAGAAATACGGCCAACATAACCCAACTTGACATTGGGGTAGGTTTCCTGCAATACATTGTCTAAACGATGTCGAATTTGGAACCAAGCGCCCTGATTTCTTGGTTCTTCTTGGCACCAAACAATTTCTTTCACCTTGTTAAAGGGTTTTAACACCTCGATTAATTCCGCCTTAGGGAACGGATAGAGCTGCTCTATGCGAATTAATGCAACGTCATCTTGCTCCGACTCCATTCTCGCTTCCAATAAGTGGTAGTAAACCTTACCACTACACAAAACGATTTTCTTAACCTTTTTGGGTTGCACCAATTCATCACTTAATACATTGTAAAATTGACCATTCGCCAAATCTTCCAAGGTCGATGTCGCCAGCTTATGACGCAATATCCACTTTGGACTCATAACAACGAGAGGGCGTCGCATAGGACGAATCACCTGGCGGCGTAGCATATGGAAAACTTGTGCTGGGGTTGTAGGAATACACACCTGAATATTATGTTCAGCACACAGTTGCATAAATCGCTCAAGACGCGCAGATGAATGTTCTGGCCCCTGCCCCTCATAACCATGAGGTAATAACATGGTTAGCCCGCACAAGCGACCCCACTTATGTTCACCACTGGTAATAAATTGGTCGATAACAACTTGTGCACCATTAGCAAAATCACCAAATTGTGCTTCCCAAATCACTAAGGTATCAGGCTTCGTAGTTGCATAACCGTACTCAAACGCAAGTACGGCTTCTTCCGATAATAACGAGTCATAAATATGGAAGCTGCGTTGTCCTTCAAATAAATTCGATAGTGGCGCATAACGGCTACCATCTTTCTGATTATGTATCACCGCATGACGATGAGAAAAGGTACCACGACCAACATCTTGCCCTGTCAAACGAACAGCCGAACCATATTCAATTAATGTGGCATAAGCCAGAGTCTCAGCCATACCCCAATTAATAGGCAATGAACCGCTGGCCATTTTATTGCGATCTTCATAGATTTTTTGCACCTGTCGCTGCACCTGAATGCCATCAGGTATTTCACACGCTTTGTGTGCAATTTCTTTCAGCTTTTGTAAATCATAACCCGTATCAGCATGGTCAACCCAATCATGTCCTAAGTAAGGAGACCAATCGACGAAGAGTGACCTGTCAGGCTCACTCACTAAACCATCAGCAACATGCTCACCACGGTCTAAAGCCGCACGGTAGTTACTAGCCATTTCATCAGCTTCTTCATGGCTGAGTACACCGTCTGCTACTAGTTTTTCAGCATACAATGTTCTCGTTGTTTTATGCTTTTTAATTGCCTGGTACATCAATGGTTGCGTTGCTGAAGGCTCGTCGGTTTCGTTATGGCCTCGGCGGCGATAACAAACCAAATCGATAACAACATCTTTCTTAAACTCATAGCGATAATCCATCGCCAGCTGAGTAACAAACATGACAGCTTCAACATCATCACCATTAACATGAAACACCGGCGCGCCTAGGAACTTGGCAACATCGGTACAGTACTGTGTTGAGCGTGCATCTTCTGGGTGGCTAGTGGTAAAACCCACTTGATTATTGATGACAACGTGAACGGAGCCACCAGCACCGTAAGCGCGAGTCTGTGACATTTGCAGCAACTCAAATACAACACCTTGACCAGAGAATGCAGCATCACCATGAATATTAATCGGAACAACTAAATCACCAGTTTTATCTTTGCGACGATCTTGACGAGCGCGAACAGAACCAACAACAACGGGAGAGACAATTTCTAAATGTGATGGGTTAAAGGCCATAGCCATATGTAATTCACCGCCCGGGGTCATTACATTGGTAGAAAAGCCTTGGTGATATTTCACATCACCGGAAGTATGAATTAATTTTTTACCTTCAAACTCATCAAAAAGGTCGGCAGGGTTTTTACCAAAAATATTAACCAAAGTGTTTAAGCGACCACGGTGAGCCATACCCAGAACAATTTCTTTGGCTCCATAAGTTCCCGCTCGCTTAATTAAACCATCAAGCATCGGAATCAAGCTTTCGCCACCCTCCAAACCAAAACGCTTGGTGCCCGGGTACTTACTATCGAGATGTTTTTCTAAACCTTCTGCTGCGGTTAAGCGTTCAAGTATGCGTAGTTTTGCTTCTTTAGAATATGTCGGTTTTGCACGAGCGCTTTCTAATCGCTGTTGTAACCAACGAACTTCATCGACTTCAGTAATATGAGTAACTTCAGAACCAATACTGCCACAATACGTGGCTTCTAAATCAGCAATAATATCTTTTAATGAAGCTGTTTCATGACCAAAAAACAGATTACCAGAATGGAAAGAAGAATCTAATTCACCTGGTGTTAGACCATGATAATGCAATTGCAAAAATTCAGGGGAAGCCGTTTGAAATAAACCCAACCCAAGGGGATCTAGGTTGGCTTTGGTATGACCGCGCGAGCGATAGGCTTGCGCAAGCTGTAGTACATTAACTTGCTTCTGATCATGAGCCGCTATTGATGCTTGACTAGGCGTGACGGTCGAACCATTGCTCGGGCGATATTTAGCAAGCAAACGGAATTGCTCACGAATAACAGAGTGAGGCGTATCGTGAGATGAAGCGCTATTAATGCGAGGTAACTGATCAAAGTACTCTTTCCATTCTTCGGGAATACTATTGGGATCATGCAAATAAGTGTCATACAGCTCTTCAACATAGGCTGCATTACCACCGGAAATGTGAGCGGTGCTCCACAGTTGTTCCATACTATCTGGCACGGAAGTCTCTCTCTATTTATCTAAAAAATATCAACAACACAAAGTCGATAAAATGCCAGGAGTAATACCTAAACACCTTATCGACTTTAGACTCTTTTCTTACAACATTTTTGCAACAACGTTAATCCGTTCTAAGCAATTAATGCGTCAGCAACATTGAGCGAATATGCCCAATAGCTTTGGTTGGGTTTAGCCCTTTAGGACAAACTGACACACAATTCTGAATACCATGGCAACGGAAAACACTAAACGGATCACTTAAGTTTTCAAGGCGCTGTGCCGTTTTGGTATCACGACTATCAGCAAGAAAGCGATAAGACTGTAATAAGCCTGCAGGACCAATAAATTTATCGGGATTCCACCAAAAAGAAGGACAACTCGTCGAACAACAAGCACATAGAATACATTCGTACAGGCCATCCAATTTCTCACGCTCTTCCGGTGTTTGAAAGCGCTCAATACCTTCAACTTCATCGTCTGCTTGCAAGAACGGTTCGATTTTGCGGTACTGATTATAAAACTGCGTCATATCAATAACCAAATCACGAATAACAGGTAGACCGGGTAAAGGACGTAAAACCAAGGTATTATTTTTAACCGCTTCTGATAAAGGCGTGATACAAGCTAGGCCATTTTTGCCATTAATGTTCATACCATCAGAGCCACACACGCCTTCGCGGCAAGAGCGACGGTAAGAAAGGCTGTTATCCTGGGCCTTTAACATTTCAAGAATATCCAACACCATATAATCGCGCCCTTTGGTGTCCACTTCATAGGACTTCATATAGGGTTCTTTATCGGTCTCGGGATTATAACGATAGATTTCGACTTTCAGCATTTCACTACTCCCGGATTAATAAGTACGAGCTTTAGGCTCAAAGGTATCGACTGTCATTGGCTCAAAGTTAACGCCACGTTTAGTAACACTCTTATCTTCAGGGAAGTAAAGTGAGTGACATAACCAGTTGGCATCATCACGCTCTTGAAAATCTTCGCGGGCATGAGCACCACGAGATTCTTTACGAACTTCAGCTGGAATCGCTGTTGCTTCAGCTACTTCGAGCAAATTTTGTAATTCAAGCGCTTCAATACGCGCGGTATTAAAGGCATCACTTTTATCCTCAAAAGTGACATTGGCGATACGCTCACGCAAATCAGCCAGTTTTTTCACGCCCTCTTCCATGTAATCACCACGACGGAAAACGCCAAAGTGATTTTGCATGACTTGTTGCAATTCAGCTCGCAACACAGAGGCCGATTCACCACCGGTATTATTATTCACGGTGTTCAAGCGAGACATTGCGGCTTCTATATCGGATTCAGAAGCATCTCTGTGCTCAATACCTTCTTTTAATGCTTTTTCAATAAACAAACCTGAAGCTCGACCAAAGACAACCAAATCAAGCAGTGAGTTACCTCCCAAGCGATTAGCACCGTGAACAGAAACACAAGCCGCTTCACCACAGGCATAGAAGCCTTCAATGATTTTGTCTTTGCCATCGACTTGAGTAATGGCTTGACCATCGACATTGGTAGGAATACCGCCCATCATGTAGTGGCAGGTAGGAATAACAGGAATAGGTTCTTTAACAGGGTCGACACCTGCAAAGGTGCGGGATAACTCAAGAATACCGGGAAGACGAGAGTTTAAGGTTTCTTCACCCAAGTGATCTAGCTTCAACTTAACGTGATCACCATTTTCCCCACAACCACGACCTTCGAGAATTTCCAAAATCATGGAGCGCGCAACCACATCACGGCCAGCTAAGTCTTTGGCATTAGGCGCATAACGCTCCATAAAGCGCTCGCCGTCTTTATTGATCAGATAACCACCCTCTCCGCGACAACCTTCTGTCACCAAGGTACCTGCGCCATGAATACCCGTTGGGTGAAATTGCCACATTTCCATATCTTGCATCGGAAAGCCGGCACGGCAAGCCATACCGATACCATCACCGGTGTTAATGTGGGCGTTAGTAGTAGAGGCATAAATACGGCCAGCGCCACCCGTAGCAAATACGGTAGCTTTAGATTTAATATGAACCACTTCACCATCTTCTATATTGATAGCAATGACACCGGTGACAACGCCATCTTGGTTCTTGACCAAATCGACAGCAAACCACTCGTTCATAAAGACGGTATTATTTTTTACATTGTTTTGATAAAGAGTATGTAGGAGGGCATGGCCAGTGCGGTCAGCAGCGGCACAGGTACGGGCAGCTTGCCCGCCCTTACCAAAATCTTTTGACTGTCCACCGAAGGGACGCTGATAGATACGGCCCTCTTCTGTGCGAGAAAAAGGCAAGCCCATATGCTCAAGCTCAAAAATAGCCTGGGGACCAACTGTACACATATATTCAATAGCGTCTTGGTCTCCAATATAGTCCGAGCCTTTGACTGTGTCGTACATGTGCCAGCGCCAATCATCATTAGGATCAGCACTTGCTACTGAGCAAGTGATACCACCTTGAGCAGAAACCGTATGTGAACGAGTCGGGAAAACTTTGGTAATGACCGCTGTTTTGAACCCAGATTGAGCCATTTGTAGTGCGGCTCTCATACCTGAGCCACCGCCGCCAACGACAATGCCATCAAAAGAGACTGTTCTTATAGATGTCATGCTTTTACTCCACCAGAATTTTTGAATTGTTTAAATTGAGCAAGCTGCTGAGTAATTCTCAGCAAATTTACAGATGTAGAAACAAGCACTGCGGTTTGGCAATATCTCAGAAACCGGAATATCAGTTTGTCATATGCCATTGACAATGACACCTCATTCATCAAGTAGCAAAGAGACACTGAGCTTATTGATAAAAAAAGTGCTTGAATTGTCTTCACCTTCAGCGCTTTGATCTTCTCTATTTAGCTTTATTAGCGCACTCTAAAAAAGCTAAGAAAAGATGCCATAAAATTGTACGGTTAGTTACTGCGTCAGGATTTACGGGGTATAGTTGATACACAATGCCTGAGGCGCGCGAAATTATAGAGATAGCGCGATTAAAATACAAACCAAACCAAGCAAAATCACACTATTTCGATGCATTTTCACTGGAAGAAAGCTGTCGTTGACGAACATGCCCAAATTTCACTCAGGCACAAAGCAAATATGCGCACCATACTAAAACACTAGGTATTTTTACGCACCAAGACTAAGCAAAAGTCACAAAAAAAACCTAAATTATGAAAATTGGAATAAGTTTTCTCATTTTATGGCCTCCAAACTTACCCTTTGTTTAAAAGCTGTTGCTATAATGATTTGCTTGGCTGTATAAAGTTTATTAATCATGCTATTAAAATAACAAAGATAGCATCTATGTTGACAGGATATACATTGATCAAAATATCCATTCATCTCCTACGAGATAAGTAGTGGATGAATAAACATAGCTAGAGGGGGTGGATCACTTCTACGGAAACATAAACATGTGCAAAACCTTAATATCTAAAACGTAGTAAGGCATAAAAAGCCACTTTGTACAGCCCAGTATCAAGGAGTAGTAAACCAGTTGCCGCCTCCCAATCGGGTAAACAAAAGTGACAAAACAATGTCATCTGAATAAGTGCTATATAAGTAATATATAAACTGGCGTGTACTGATAAAAGTGTTTTTGAATACCCCTCAAAAACGTAGCAATGATGGCTGCCAAAATCAGCCAAATTTTTCTCCAACTAACCTATTTTTTTAAGGAGTACCTATGACAGATAAAATCGCCCGCCTCACGATTGATGGCTCAGATGATGTCTTAGAATTGCCCATCCTCTCAGGCTCAACCGGACCCGATGTTATCGATGTTCGTAATTTAGGAGCTAGTGGCTATTTCACCTTTGATCCTGGCTTCCTTGCGACTGCCTCTTGTGAATCTAAAATCACCTTTATTGACGGCGATAAAGGCGTACTCCTCCATCGTGGCTACCCTATTGAGCAATTAGCTAGTGAATCTAATTATCTAGAAACGTGCTATTTGCTACTAAAGGGCGAGCTTCCCAACAAACAACAAACTGCTGATTTTGAAAAAGTGATTACTCGCCACACCATGGTGAATGAAGCGATGGCGCGACTCTTCCGCGGTTTCCACCACGATGCCCACCCAATGGCAATGATGTGCGGTGCGGTCGGTGCACTTTCGGCGTTCTATCACGATTCGCTGGATATCAAAAATCCGGAACATCGCGAGATATCAGCCTTACGTTTAATTGCAAAAATCCCGACATTGGCTGCAATGTGTCACAAGCACCACATCGGCCAGCCATTTATGTACCCACGCAATGAACTAAATTATGCCGAAAACTTCCTGCATATGATGTTTGGCACACCCTGTGAAGAGCCCAATATTAATCCCGTGATTGCAAAAGCAATGGATAAGATTTTCTTACTTCACGCCGATCACGAGCAAAATGCCTCTACATCAACAGTACGTTTGGCAGGCTCCTCCGGCGCAAACCCATTTGCTTGTATCGCCTCGGGAATTACCGCACTGTGGGGTCCCGCTCACGGTGGTGCGAACGAAGCCGTATTGAAAATGCTGGACGAAATTGGTAGCGTAGATCGCATTGACCAATATGTGGCAAAAGCTAAAGACAAGAACGATAAGTTCCGTCTTATGGGCTTTGGCCATCGCGTTTATAAAAACTTTGACCCACGCGCCAAAGTAATGAAAGAAACCTGTGATGAAGTGTTAGCGGAATTGGGCATTAAAAATGACCCGCAGTTAGAAATTGCAAAACGTCTCGAACAGATCGCGCTGGAAGATGAGTATTTCATTCAACGCAAACTCTACCCTAACGTAGACTTTTATTCAGGCATTATTATGAAAGCTATCGGTATCCCGATAGATATGTTCACGGTAATTTTCGCGACAGGGCGTACTGTAGGCTGGATTGCTCATTGGAACGAAATGATCAGTGAAAGCTATAAAATTGGCCGTCCACGACAATTGTATACTGGCTATACCGCTCGTGATTACGTATCCATGGATAAAAGATAGCTGCAAGCTGCAAGCTGCAAGCTGCAAGCTGCAAGCTGCAAGCTGCAAGCTGCAAGCTGCAAGCTGCAAATCCAGTATGAATCACAATTCGTTTGAGTCAAATGAATTTTTCTTGTAGCTGGCAGCTAGTGGCTTGTAGCTATACCTATTCCAATTCTTTTTCTATTTTTTCTTTTAAGCTTGCCCAACTGGGCAAGCTTTTTGTTAAATCTCCCTTTACTGCCATTGCTCGCGACTTTGCCAACCAAAGTCCATCCCCATTAAAACTATAAATAGGCAATAAATCACGTCGTTTCGACGCAGGTAAAATAGTTTTATTAATATTATCAAGAATCAGAGGCTCAGATGCTGGTGTTGGATAGTAAGCCAAGACCATATGAGCTAGATTTTGTTGCAATGCTTTGACATAAGTAATACGCAACTTAGCGATTTCCATCCCCACGCTGGTCAAAGAAAAATATTTACCAATAGAGTAATCTTCACAGTCACCACCATTGGTCGCCAACGTTTCCAAAGGAGTTGCCCAATAATCTTCCCTTCCCCAGTGGTCAATATCCCACAGCCATTCGACCTGATTGAGATAATCGTTAATTTTACGTAAGTGTTCCGCATCCTCTGGGGATACCTGCTCAGCCAGCTTATTCAATAATTCACGCCAATCACTAACTCGTATACGCGCGTCAATGCCGTGCCGCTTTTCTATCTCGGCCAAGGTTTTATCGGGAATATGACGATAATCTGGCGCTGCATCGACCCTCACCACAAGTAGCAAGATGGAACATATCAATAGTATTTTCACAAGATCAAATTCTCTAACATTTTTTGAGTATAGTCGAAAAATGTGATCAACTACGGAAATTTGGTCTTATCATTCCCTTTATCTGTAAAAGTAAATAAGCGCTTGCGGCAGCCAGCAAAGCCAATAAAATAAATTTCTCAATAAAGATTAAATTCACAAAAAGTAATGTTGAGGTCCCTTCGATAAGAATAATAATTTTAATAAATACCAATAGATAATTAGCATTAATCTTACTCATCACAAAACCACCTAAAGGTGCTCCCACCGCAACTACCGGTGCCGCAGCCCACCAACTATTTTCTACAAAGTTGGAAACGGGTATTTCCCCCTGAAAGAAAATTACAGCAGTCCCAAGCAGAGAACAAAGGGCCATATAGACAACGGTTGTTGGAATAACGGCTTTAATACTTTTTTTATAAAGAATAACCACCGAAAAAAATAGTAAGGTATCTGCTCCGGTACCCACAAGAGCAGCGAGCACCCCTGCAGGAAACCCAATTGCGATAAAAAATCGTGAAAAAATAGCAGACTCTTGACCAGCAATTACCTGTTCATATAAAGGCTTGGAATGAACTTTTAATAATAAAACGCCAGCAAGCACCACGAAGAGGCTTAACAATAATTTAATATGTTCGCCTGATAACACCAAAAAAGTATTTCCAACATAAAAACCCAAAAAACTACTGGGTAGTAGATAAACTAACCAGCGCCAATATATTGGAATACGTAGGGAGAAGAATAAAACGCTAGCAAACGTCATCCCAACCGACTGAATAAATAAACCGAATAACTTTGCCTGTTGCACATCCATATTAAAAATCTTAGTAAATACTGGAAATGCAAGCGCACCACCGCCCATGGGGGTTGAACCAGCAACAAAAGATCCTGCAATCATAGTGAGCGCACTGGGCCAATAAATACTATATAGGTCGTCTATACTAAAAGGTAAAAAAATGTACCAAATAAGTAAGGCAATAATTAACAGAATAGGATAAGTAAAAAACCTAGGGGGATAGAATTTCACGACAATTCCCTTTTTCTTGAGTTTGCTTACGCTGTGACATTTTTCTCAGATAGAAAATAAATCCGAGCAACATAACAATATGTAATATCGTGTTTGGAATAAAAGCCGATTTTTCCGCAAAAACACCTATCCAGTAAGCATGAGGATCGATTGGCATAATGCCTAACTGCAAAATAATATTGGCAATTAAAATAGATCGCATAGTTGGTGAATCAGGATCATTGCGTACCAAAAAATTTAAACAGCCGATAGTAATCAGTAGTATACCCACCGTTCTTGCCATTACATCAGCACTCGCACTTGGCTCTGCATGTTTGGCAAATTCAATCAAAACACCTGGCGCCAATAAAGCAAAACTACCGATAGAGCATGCAATAAAAGCCGTTATAGTTAGAAAGATATTTCTAGGCATAGTTTTTTCTCAGTTATGAAATAAAAAGAGCTTCTAGTAAGATATTATTAATAAGCAATTTAAGAGGCAATGCCAATATACTAATAAGAGACTTAAAAGAGTATATGGAGTTAAATATCAACATGATGATTATTTGTAGCGTCATTCCCGCGAAGGCGCACTGCTGTCCGGTAAAATTTTTTGTCATTTATCCTCTCATTTTCGTGTCCATATAATCTTTTATATTCTTAATTTGTTACTTTCTTTACCTCAAAGAAAGTAACCAAAGAAGGAGGGTCCTGTTCGCAGGCCTCCGGCTTCCCTGTGCGCTTCGCCAAAAAAGGCGCTGCGGAACTCGCTATCGCTCAAACAGTCCTCGCTTCTCCCTTTTTTAGCTCCAGTGCTCGGCTGCTCTAAGGCGTTTGGTCTGTGCTAACTGAAAATATGAGTCTCATCAAAGCAGATTTCTCTAGAAGCCAAGTATTTCAAGGTTTGCGATAAGCTCCCATAATTTTTCCCGGACACTAGTGCGCGAAGGCGGGGATGACGATGTATTCTCAAGCATATCGTAAATTCCTAACCTACCTCTGCGACTTTATCACCTTTAACCATAGCCCCCTCATCTTCTTTCATTTTATTCATAGATAGCAGCTGCGGCACCAAAAGTTTACGAGGCATTAACTTTGCTTGGTTATTTACTTTTCTAGGTAATAATTTAAATTTAAGTTTTTTATTGCCGTAAAAAAACATTAACTTTAATGTTTGCAAACCTAATCCCGTGTGGCGACGAATATTTCGTCCCAAATGCTTAAATAAGACTTGGATAAAAGCAAACATGCTAAAATCGTAATAAGCCGCTGTAGACTCAGGGCCAAACCATTTTGCCCATAACAACATATGGGTTAAGCGTATTAATCTAAAGGTGCCGATAGTGCGTTTATCTCTCTCTCTACGAGTTAAAAAATATGGCATGGCATCAAATGTTTCGAGAGCCGCATAGATTTTTTCAATACCCTCTTGTGTAGAAAGTTCACTTTTACTGACCTGATCCACTGCGGTACAAGTTTTATCAAATAATTGTTCAAAACCTTCAATACCGAATCCCAGTGGTTGACTAAATGGCATTTTATAGCGCGCTTCTAAATCTGACTTATCTTTCGTTTCCTGATATTTAAGAAGGCAACGGATACCTCCCAAGGTGTTAAAGTAAGTGCTAATTTCCCAAATACGGTACCAAGCATTCCATAACTCAAAATCTTTAAAAGATTGATAAGCACTTTTAATCAAACGGTCATAACGCTTATTCTTTTTAATAACTTGTTGCTCAAGCATTTGCAGGCGATCAGTCGCCAGCTTTCCCGATCGAAAGGAATCAATTAATATCCCACCCAGCACATTAATAACATGGGTCGATAAGACTAAACCACTGGAGAACAGTGGGTCGATAAATGCTGCCGTTGCCGGCAAAGCAAAATAGCGATTGTTATAGTGTCGATGGCTGGAATATTGTAAACGACTGGACCCCACCCAATCTCTTACAGGCGTTGCCGATTCAAATTGTTTTTTAATATCGGGATAGGTGTCGAGAATTAATTGAAATTCTTCTTCTGGCATTAAATCGGTTTTGGGCCACTTAGCCGTATCTAATACGACGCCAACACTACATAAATTATTGGTGGCTTGTTCGTGGTTGTTAAAAGGAATAATCCAGATCCAGCCTCCATCAAAAATATGATGTAAAGTGGTTTGATCCATGCGGTAAGGCAAGCCATGTTTTTCTCGTGGCGAGATATTTTCCCACTCACGCAAACCTACCATGTGAGTGAAGAAACCACGGGAATGGGTTTCATAAGCAGTTTCTTGGTCACGAATAGCCATTTTTTTCACAATGGGCGAACGCGCACCGCTACTATCGATAATAAATTCACCGTGAAACGTGCCTTTATCTGTAAGAAGTGTAACTCCGTCCGCCATCATCTCAGCATCTTCTACCTTAGTATTTTGAAAAACATCAACACCATAATTCGCGGCAACCCCCATCATATACTGATCGGTATCCTGTCTAAACCAATGGGCATCAGGACCCAATGGCGGCGTTAATGTAGAAGTTTGAGTTGACTCCATTGCATTGTGTTTTTGGTTTTCTCGGTGATAACAAAATGAAAATCCTTTTTTAAATCCATGACTACTACCAACATTGTCGCGCAATTCAAAAAAGTTAGAAAAATTGGCAATTTCTGGCACGCCGTATAATTCTGACATAATTTTTAAATTGAGAGTCGTCTCTGGCACTGTGGATTCGCCAATTGCAAAACGTGGATGCGCTCCGCTATCAATCATACAGGCACTGACACCATTTTTGGCTAATACCGTTGCTAATAAACTGGCTGAAATTCCTGACCCAAGAATAATGACTTCATAGTGTTTGTTCATAACTCTTCTCCTGTGTTTAATGAGTAGTAGGTTACTCGTTTCATTCATTTTTCGTTATCCCTAGAACTAGTCATTAAAGGGATAACGATAGTGGTTTTACGCAGATAACGGTGAATATTTATCTGCGGTTATCGCTGTAGGCAAATGCGATATCAACGCACTTTCTTTTTTGTTTTGCGTTACTTTTACGAGTAGTGCATCGCGAAAAATTGCAGGCATGATTGTTTCGCCGGATGTTTTCGATTGCCATACACTGTAGTTGTTAATTAGTGTCAACTTGGTACGCTTTTTATTCGCTGGATTTTTGTCTTCATAATCCAGGCGATAGACTTCTAATTGAAAATGAACGCCTTTGCTGTAAATTCCTTTAATCGACAAATCCACTTCTATCGTATCGTAAGGCATCGCTTCCCGTAGATGAGACACCTGGCTATGAGCGCACAATAGTTCACCGTTTAAACTGACATCACTGACACCCAATTCACGCTTAACTTTGAATAAGGTTTTGTCGATGGCTTTACTTTGCCAATGATAATAGTTGGCGTAATAAATATTACCAACCAAGTTCGATTCCGCAGATGTCGTCTCAAACCTCTGCGTAGCAACGATATTTTCCAGACGCGGCGTATTTGGGGTTTCGAATAAAGCTTCTCCTAGCAATGCTTTTGGTATCGGTTTTTTATTGTCAGGGTTCAAATCAGTCGCTCCCGATGCTGGCAAATAGTCCTCAACTAGTTGTTGCATATACCTTGGAAAGGGTTTAACACGCACTTGGCCATGACCAATAATTTCAACCCAGGTGGTCGCCATCACACTCCGTGCCGCTAAAGTTTCCAAATCATCATCCGTTATTTTTAACCAATCGAACTGCATATCAACAGAAGAGTTGCACTGTCCATAGACACGTTTGATCGTTAAGCGCGCTTCCACTAAATCCATACACTTGAGTGGGCTAAAAATATCGACTTTGGAATGATTAGTAACCATTCCCCACTGACCCGAGACAAAATCTGGCACCATTTCACTGGCTACGGTAGCAATTGCACGCTCGCGAATCATCCCCATCCAATCGGCATAGGTATCAAAATTCACTTCACGATTAGCCGTTGTCACATCTTTAAAGGTCACCATAAAACGGTAACACAGACTGGGATGTTGCTGATTATCGTACTGAATACGAGAACTTATTTTATTTTCTAGGGTATTGATATCCGTCAGAGTCTTATTCGCTTGCATTATCGACGTTGGATTGATTGCTATAGCGTGATGATTTTCTGTTAGCGTGTTTTCATTTACAGCGCCAGCATTTACAACACTTTCTTTGACAACACTTTCTTTTACAACAATAGCCACGATTTTTTTCGGCGGTCGTGTTAATTCAATAGCAAGCGTTAACACCATCAAAGTCTGCTGATCAACAGAAAACTTGAGTAAACAAGCATCGCCATGGAATTTAATTGCCTTTAGTGCAATATCTTCGCCGCCCGCTTTTCGAATACTTTCTAATGCGCACCATAAGCGAGTTCCCGCAGTGTTTATACTATCGCTCTCAACAATTAATTTCTCAAAAGCAGAATGATGTTGTACTGCAAATAAGCTTAACCAAATATCCTTTGTGCGATGAATCACCGGTTCAATATCGCAACCCTGCACAGTTTTTCCGGCACTGTATAAACAGTGGCGATCATCATGACTTAGCGATAGTGATACCTGCTCTTCCCCAGGCACACCATTTTCAACAATAAAAGGCTTACCCTCTTCCGTCCACTGAATATCCAGCATGGTAGGAGTATTTAATACCTCTTGTGCAAGCTCCTGAAAAATAGGGCTTTCTTCAACGTGGCGTGCATCACGCTTCATATTGTGTAGTTGAGGAGCATAAGTTAAACGGGTTTTTGGCAAATATAGACCGAACACCTTAGCGGCATCATGTAACACAGAGTTGAGTTGGGCACTATCTCGTGTTTCAGGGTTTGCCCAGTCTTCCGGTGCTGGTCCCGCATCGTCGTGTTCCATTTGTTTAAGTTGATAACCGCTAAGGCGTTCAACCAATGCACCACTGGTTTCGTCAACCGCAACAACACCACATTCCATCCCATCTCGATCGCGAGTAATCACCGTTGTTTTCGCTAACACAGTGTGCTCGGATTGTTGAGTGGCGCCATTCCACTCTAGGCGATCGATATAAACAGGTAGCAAAATACCTTTTACCGATAACTGCGCACTTTGCAATAACACATCGCGGAAGCAAGGATCACCTAATATCAAACCTTCAGAAAAGTTATTTGAAAAATAGCTAGCTTTTGTATTATTAACAATTCGAGTTGATGAACCACGGCTGTCCATTGTCCATACGGATTCTAAACGTTGAAACAAAGATCCTTGGAATAACAAGCCACCATACAATTCTGTTTTAGGATCGATAGCAATAGGTTCTGCCGGTAAACTCGCACGCAAATCTTCCGTCTGCTGTTGCGGTTGCTGCAATTCAAATACCGCAGAAAAATGATCACGGGTAAAACCGGATTGCTCGGTACTGATACCCACTTTAATGTTTTGTGTATCAACCTCTCTCGTCGCTGTAATTTGAATCGTTGTCGATTGCTTATTGTTTTCACTGCCCACCACGATTGGGCGAGAGAGATTAATATTGCGAATAGTTAATGGCGGTAACTGCTGAACCTCTAATAAACGAGCGACTGCCTGCCCCATCGCCTCCAAACCAAATACGGTAGGGAATAAATAAGAACCGCGATAATTGTGATCTAATAAATAGTAATCGTCATCAATACTCAGTGTGGCTCTAGCGATACAGTATTGTTGCGCTTGATAGCTGACAATCTCTTGTAAAAAGCGATCGGCTTGTGGTGTCGCTTCGATACGCTCAACAGTCTCTGTAATAGGCTGCCAGGTATCTAAGCCTCCTAAACTACCAGTAACGATTAAGTGATGGCTGACATTATTACCCATGGCGGCTTGTAAAAAAGTCTCCACACCTTCTTCCGTTGGAATGGCAGTAATACCTAAATTCGCCAAACGCTTTACACTACCCATGCGCGCGCCCATACCTACTTCACCCCATACGCTATAGGCCAAGGCTTGAGTTTGTGTTTGCGGGTGCTTGCTAGAAAATTGTTGTAATAATAAATTCAAGGCTTCGTTAGAGTATGCGTACCACGCATTTCCCGGCATACCGGTAACACCGATAATGGACGAAAACGCGAGAATTAATTTGGGTGGTTTTGCCGCCAGTGCAGCACAAATATTTTGCATGCCCAATAATTTGGGAGCGATTTCTGCCAAGGCAGATTCTGGAGAGCTTTGTTCAAGACGCTTAGCCTTGTTTAAACCCGCCCCATGAATCACACCGGTGATAGCACCTAACTCAACTTCAACAGCAGCGACTAATTGTTTAACGGCATCAGCATCGGCAATATCACATTGCTTGTAGGTAGCCAATAATCCTAAGCGGCGATAGCGTGCTAAGGTTTCTTGTAAACTGTGATTTTCTGGCATCATTGGCGAGCTGCCTACTAATACCATACGTACACGGTGTTGCTGTGCAAACGCTAAGGCGCATTCTGCGGTAATACCTTTGCCGCCACCGGTGACTAATACGACATCGCGCTCATTCCACTCAATCCCTCGCGGGGTTTGTTGTATCTGTTTATTAATACGAACTGGCGTTAAAAGAAAACGCTCACCCTGCTGATTGTAGTGGCTATAGCAATAAGCTTGGGTATGACTAAACTCATTAACTATCTTTTCTGCCAATATTGTCGGGTCAATATGACGATGAAAGTCAACCACTTGCACAGGTAGCGTAGGATTTTCTAAATGCAGAGTTGCCGCAAAAGCCGAACTGGCAGCGGAACAAAAATCGCCACCTTGCCATTGATCACCCTGATCGCTACCACCAAACTGAACAAAACAAATACCTAAAGCGGGCTGTTGTTTTTGTGCTTCTACTGCACCACGATATAAACGCTGCACGCTGCTAAATAGGTTGTTGGTATCTAGCGTGATGCTTATGTCTTGATTGAAAGTGGCTTGGTTGGGTAATAAGACAATATAACCATCGCTATTAGTCGATGTATGTTCATCAACTTTTTCATCAATACAAACCAAGCGATAAAAAGCGCCTATTTTTTCTAAATAGTCCGATAAGGCATTGAGACTAGCATCGCTTTGGGAATAGAAAACCGTCAGTTGTTTACCCTTGATAAAGGCTTGTGTATTAAAGATGGGGAGTTCACTCGCTTGGAGCACGCGATAAAACTGATTAACACCCTCCTCTTGTGGTTCGTCTGCTACATCTGCTTGTTTTTGTACTGTTGTCGTTGTGCTTGTGTTTTTTGCTAAACCCATATCCTCAGCTATCTGAGCCAATGTAGCTGTGGCATAGTTAGCGGGATCAATTTTTTCCTGGGCGTTAAAATGCTTGGCAATACGTCCTACTAACTCAGCAGACTTAATCGAATCGAGATTTAAGTCATCCAGCACATTCGCATCCAATGCCATGGAGGTAGCTTCAAAGCCGGTAAAGTCGGCAACGATATTGAGCAAACTGGATTGCCAAGCGCTGTCAATTTTTTCGGCGATTGTATTAACAGCACTCTCAAGGGCTATCGGTGTTGACTCAACGATGGTTTGCGTTATCTCTGTAGATACTCTTTTTTCTTGAGATAAGCCCAAGTCTTGCGCTAATTGCGCCAAGGTTGCGGTGGCGTAATTGGCGGGGTCAATTTTCTCTTGGGCATCAAAATGTTTGGCAATACGACCCGCCAACTCGGCGGATTTGATGGAATCCAAGTTTAAGTCATCCAACAAATTGGCTTCAAGGTTAATCGATACGGCATCAAAGCCGGTAAAGTCGGCAACGACACTGGCAATATCCTTAGCCCAATGTTGCTCATTAACCGCTTCGTCAGGTTTTGTTACTGGCGTGACAACAGCCGCATTCGTTTGCAAGCCCATATCGGCAACCAACTGCGATAGTGTTGCGGTTGCATAATTGGCCGGATCAATGTTTTCTTGGGCATTAAAATGACGAGTAATACGGCCAACCAATTCGGCGGACTTAATGGAATCTAAATTTAAATCGTCCAGTAAGTTGGCTTCCAGTGTAATAGAACCGGCATCAAATCCGGTGAACTCTGCGACCATTTCAGCAATTTTTTTGGCGTATTGTTGTGAACCGTGAGTTTGAACAAAACGCGCACTTTCTTCTACATCAGGGTTACGTTTTGCAAGGGCTGAAAATTCTGGTTGATTGCTATGAAACACGGGGGATTGCTCCTCTTGTTTTTTCAATTCTTCATCAAACTCTTCATCGAACAAGCCGGCAACGCGCTCACAAGGGTTTGTTAAAAACTGTTTCATTGAGGGTGATACGAAGGGGTGTATGGCACGCTGGGCATAAACTTCTTGCCAATTGATATGGTGACCGTGGATAAAAACAAGGCCCAATAGCTGATTGATATCTTGGAACGATTCCGCCTCACTCTCTACCGCTTGAGTACGCAGTTGTGAAGTATTTTGTTGCACCAATTGTGAGAGTACAGCACCGGGGCCTACTTCTAACACCAAGTCACAGTTCTGCTCCAAACGCGCGGCAGCCGCAATAAAGTTGACTTGTCGAATAATTTGTTGAGAGAAATAATCCGCTAAATCAATGCCCTGATGGATATCACTGCCATCACAAGCAGAAATTAATTGGTAGGAAAGTGGAGTCTGTAATGTTTTGACAGGAATACAATTCTGTAATTGTTGTGCGGCATCGGCGACTAAAGGTGAGTGGAAGGCATTGCTCACAACTAACTTTTTAGCGCGCACACCTTGGGTATTAGCTAAGGCTTCTAAGGCATCAATCGCGGCAACATGGCCGGAGGCAACGGTATTGCGAGGGCTATTTAAATTCGCCAAAACCACCGTGCCTTTGTGTTTAACCGCATCAATCAATGCAGCCGCTTGCTCGGCATTGCAAGCAAGACTTAGCATGGTGCCATCGCCTTGCTTGGACGTCATTAACTGGCCGCGAAGAGTCGCCAATTGGATTAATGCTTTCGCATCGAAAGCACCAGCCGTATAAAACGCCGATAGCTCGCCCAAGCTATGGCCCATCACCACATCGGCCTTGATACCTAAGCGTTGTAAGTAAGTTGCCCACAAAAGCGAGACCAATGTAATAGCAGGTTGCGCTATTTGTGTTTGTCGCAAGGTTTCGTTAGCTTGCTGGCGTTGTTCTGCACTCAGGCTTTTATCATCAATCGAAAATAAAGCATCGGCCAAACCCTGTGTGCCCAACTCTGCCGCCCAAGCATCCGCTTGTTGTACTAAGTCCTGGGCCCACTGAAAACGCTCGACTAAGGCGCGCGCCATATTCGGACGCTGGGAACCTTGACCGGGAAACATCCATCCTAGTTGCGCTTTTTTGGCATCAACACTGAGGAAAATACCGGGTTCAATTTCACAGATAGGATGATGATTAACGGTTTGCATTAAATGCGCTTGTAAGGCCTGTAACTTTTGCTCCAACTCTTTGGGCGTACGCACAATGAGTGAGGCTTTAAATCGTGCAACGTTTGGTGAGTTGGCCACATTACTCATGGCCGCTAAGTCTGCCAATTCTGCCAAGCTAATATCTTTCGCTTCCTTTCGTAGATCGTTAATCGCTAGTAATAACCCATCTCGATGATTAGCACCGAAACAAAACACTTCGCTATCTTGATTAGAAACAAAGGCCGCACGTTCGCCAATGGCGGGAACATAGTCGCGAACTTTTTTGGCCGTTATCTCATCAGCCGCTAAAGTGACGTGAAGGTTAATACCACCAAAACCCATGGCCGAAACACCCGCGCGAACCGTGTCTGATTCAGGCAAGGCTTTACCGCGAAGAATGGGATATAAACACGCTGACTCTTGATCGAAAGCATCGTGAGGTTGTTGGCAACCCGCCGTAGGTGGCACCACGCGCTGATTCACACCCAGCACCGCTTTAATAAAGGCACCAATACCCGCCGCGGCTTTGGTGTGGCCGACGATGGATTTAAACGAAGTGACGCCGCAATTGCGTTCGCCAACTGTATCGCTACCGCCCAAGGCTTCAGCAATTGCTAATAGTTCAACACGGTCACCCACTTTAGTGCCGGTACCATGCCCTTCAATAAAATTGATGGTGCGTGTATCGATACCCGCTTTTTCATAAGCGCGTCGCAAGGCAATGGCTTGACCTTTAACCGTTGGCGCAGTGATACCACCCTTACCATCGGAAGACACGCCCCAACCATCGAGTACCGCATAAATTTTATCGCCATCGCGCTGAGCATCGGCCAAGCGTTTCATACCCACAATGCCGCAACCTTCACCAGGAATAAAACCGCTGCCGCGCTTATCGTAAACCGTCATATCGTTTTGTGTGAGTGCGCCAGTTTTGGCAAAGCCAATTAATTCGAACGGATCAAGACTGATATCCACACCGCCCGCGATCGCAAAATCGATGGTGCCATTGGCTAAGTGAGTAGCTGCGGTATACACCGCAATTAATGAAGATGAACAGGCGCCATCTACCGTGTAACCACCACCGTTTAAATTGAGGTAATTACACACGCGACCGGCGATGGTATTGGCTAAACCGCCAGCCAAGCTGTCTTCATTGGTTTCGGGTGAAATGGATTTAAATTGCTCTTCAACAATTTCTGTTAGCATCGCAAGGCGATCTTTTTCGATACCGAGTTTTTTGCCATTTTTTTGCAGCAGTTTATTAATAAATGGCCAGCGTAAACGCAACATATTGGAACGGGTAAACTCACCAGTTAAGGTGTTGCCGATAATGACTTGGGTTTTATCGCAGGGCAATTTATCCGGTGTGTAGTTGGCGTCTTCCAACATTTGCAAGACCACATCGAGTGTTAACCAATGGGCGATGTCGGTTGTCTCGGCAGTTTTTTTCGGAATACGATGACCCTGCCAATCAAATTCATAACCGTCGATGACCGCTGCCCGTGTGCCGTAAGTTTTATCAGAAATAGATTTATCGTCGTCTTGATAATCGCTTAAAGGTAAACGCACGTCGGGCATACGCCTGAATTGGCGACGACGGGTGATGATATTTTCCCAGAGTTCTTTGGCATTTTTAGCACCGGGATAACGGCAACCTAGGCCGACAATGGCGATTTCATCGCGGTTAGTATTTTCAGTTTTGTTGGGTTGGCTATTGAGGATTGAGTTGTTCATACCGGTGCGTCCTGTCAGTTGTGAATATTACGTGATTAATTTCTTTGTCATTTCCGCGGAGGCGGGGATCCAGTATTGTCGAGGTCACTTTTGTGTCTGGATTCCCGTATGCACGGGAATGACGGATTTTTTAGTTATTTACTATTTCTGCCCACCAGCTTGTTGTTCTTACTGGCCAAGTACCGACTGTGGCGACGTTTTCAGTGGGGAGCAGAACGGTGTTGAATTCTTCTGGGGTCCACTCTAAACCTTGTACTTGATGGCAGGTTTGGCAGGTGGTGGTGTTGCTGCCCCATTTTTTAGCTTTCATTTGAAAATGCAATGGGTCATCGCTGGGGTCTTCGTTTTGGTAGAGTGCAGCGATTTCATTTAGATTTTCTTCACGGTGTAACCAAGCTTCACGACCCAAATCCCATGCGGCCCAGTTTTCGGCTTCGTGCGGCGCGTGGCGGTATTGCAATAATGCCGTTGCATTTGTGATATCACCCTGTTTAATGAAGAAGTCGATGTACTCCAAAATAAAACCGAGTAAGTTGTAAGAAAAACGTGGACGGTTTAAACAGGTGCGTAACTCAGGGTCTTCTGAGCACTGCTCTAAACCATCGACCATGGCAAAGAAACCTTCACCAAAATTCTCTGGCTCTTCAAAGAAGGGGAGACCCACAGTAAACGCATGGAACGCACGGTTGACTAATCGCCATTGACGATGTTCATCATCTATTGCCGCGACAGCAGCGATATCACCATGTACAAGTGCCAACCATCGACGCTGCAGGAGGGAAAAACCACCTAAGATGGGAGACAAACGAAAGCGCTTTGCGCTGGTAGGGTCAAGCATCCACGCTTCTTCTAAACGCTGCGCCATATCCATGGTACGAGTTGAGAAATAACTACCTAATATAAAGTTATAAAGCGCAGAAGGATCATCATAATCAGCCTCACCGCCTATCCATAAATTTATCGCATTAATCGTAAATGCGGTATAGACATTATTCGGCTCGCTAGCAAAATCATCCAATAAACCTGCTAGTGCTAAATGACGATTTTGTTCATTAAAGTGAAAAGCATTGCGGTAGTACTGATGAGCAGGATGCTCTTCATCATCACTGGGAATACTTTCATCCTGTGAATATATGGCCAAGCGCTCTTCATTTTTATTTAATTGATGATTTAACCAAGACCAATTGACTCCCATTACCTTTAGACGATTTAAAAAGTAGTGGGCCAATACTGCATGCTTTACTTTTTCACCACCAGAAATAGAATGGCGTTTTAATTTATGCAAATGGTAACCAGCCAACCACGCTGCCGCACTGGGTTTATTGGGATTATTTAAATAATAAATTAGTAATTTTTTTTCATAACGTGGTTGATATAAAATTGATGTATTCGGCAAGTAGGTTTCAAACTCTGAAAGATAAGCCTGATCTAATTGGTTTAAATCAGCATCTAAATAATTTTTATCCTCGGCAAAAGACTGTCCACTAATAAAAAATAGAATACCCACAACAATAGCAAAAAATATTTGCCAAGCCATATGAGATTTATTTTTACTAATTGATAAACGTTGCATTATTTTTCTCCCTATCCTATAAAATTAAATAAAATCATAAAAATAACAGGCACACTCAACCCTGAACCAACAATAAGGTCCTAAATATATTAGGTGGGCTGGATGACTAAAATTAATGTTGCAGTACTGCAACCGTTATCAAGAATCGATGTGATATTTATTTTTTTGAAATATAAATAACTATTTCTCTTAAATAAATAGCGATTCAGATTGATGATTAGATTAACAAGTTTAAAAAATCTTCGAATCACTACTATTAGTTAGTCATAGCTAAAAACTACTATCACTAACTATTTCTAGTGATGGACCATACAACCTTTATGGCAAATCGATGAAATTGCGCATCAAACAAATTTCATTATTTTTTAATAAGCTCAATAATGGTGCATAAAAACATTAGCTCTGGCAGAAAAGCCTTTCAAGACAAGATGTTTTTTATAATTATTCTACTACTATGAAAAATTATGGCTCTTTGTATTTGGAGCAACTGCATTTATAATCCCTTCTTGATAAATCCTGTCGATAGTTCATATTCACCTAAACAGGAACACTTAGCCCCCCAGAGATAGAGTGACTCGCTATTGGACGCTCCCTGAGTTAGGAATACAGGCATAACAGTTTGGATACAAGTACTAGCAAGCAAGTAGAGCAAGCCGACTTTAAGGCAAAAGGCTCAACAAAATCATGGCTCTATGGTCATTTTGAAGGGCATTTTGAGAAACGTGATGGCGAAATCACTATTGTAAAGGGGATTATTCGCTCCACTCAATTTACCGACCAAGCTCCCACCCTCTCTCACCAGGAGTTCTATCAAAGCTCTCTACAGTATGCTTGGCTGGAATTTGACCACTCACTTGACGATACCGATCACCTTAACCCTGAGAAAGGCCAGCCAAATGAAGTACCTATAAAAGATAACGGTAAGGATAAATATGTCTATCAGACACCACTAACAGATATTATTCTTCGTTACTATACAATCGATATCATTAAAACCTCTGGCGATATCGCCCATGGTCATATTAAGGGACTGATTTGGGCTAAGGCCTGCCCTGCTAAAAAGCCTAACCGTTTACTACCTTTTTTACTGCTGCTTCTGAGTATTTTATTGCTACTGTTATCCGTATTTAAGCCTTTATCACCCACTCAACCACCACAGCCCTTTGACTGGCGACGTATATTTTCACCGACGGCATCTTCACCCAGTATGCCGACAGCTGATAACTCGGATGAATCCAGTACAACCGGCTCGAAAGATGGAAAAAATGGCCACGGAGGTAGCGGTATAGGGCACGGTGGACCTGTATTTATTCCTTTCCGAGATATACCCAAAAGCTTAAGGGGTGATTTTTCTGTCTGTCAGCAGAGCATTCGGATCAACGCAGATATCCTCTTTGCCTTTGATAGCGCTACCTTAAAGCCAGAAGCTTATGAAGAAATAGAACAGCTTAAATCCTTCTTTGATGTCATCAAACGCCACAGACTACAAATTTTGATCACCGGTCACACGGACTCTTACGGGGATTACGACTATAACCAAAGATTAAGTCAACGCCGGGCTGAAGAAATTAGCCATTGGCTAATCAAAGAAAATTGGTTAGAGGCAGAACAAATAATCACTGAGGGACGTGGAGAAAACGAACTAATCGTTAGTGGTCATTTAAATAAACAAGTACAAGCACCTAATAGGCGGGTAGAAATTTCATTGGTATGCGATATCGAAGGCACACCTATTATGTTTATTGATTACCACAGTCGCTATATAGAAACGCCTAGCAAGAAGAATTCGGATCAAACAATACGCCCCAAAGCCATTCGAATCGATGAAGCACTTGCACGTCCAGAATTGTTTTTTAACTCCTGTGGAAAACCTCTATTGTTAAGCTCTGATCTCTTGTTTGACTTTGATAGAGCAACTTTAAAAGTAAATGCCATTACAGAACTCAAGCAAATTGCTAATTTATTAGAAAAATCAACAGACCCTAATCTGATACTTAAAGTTATCGGACATACCGACTCCAATGGAAATACTCAACACAATCAAAGGCTCAGCGAACGTAGAGCGATGCGAGTGGCAAAATGGCTCATCCAAAATACTTCGCTCACCAAGGAGCATTTACAAATAGAGGGTAAAGGCGAAACACAGCTATTAACAAGCTCAACGGCTTCTGTGGAAGAACAAAGAATCAATCGGCGAGTAGAAATACTGGTGGTATGCGCACAAGATACATCTAAACTAAAAATAGATGAAAAGGCAGGCCAATAATGAAGATCATACAATTTATTAAGCGACTTCTTACTCAGCCACTAATGATAAAAGTGAGCACATACCCAATGATATTGGGAAATCAACAATTACAATTGGCGGTAATTAATATTACTGGATTAGGACTTATTACGTGCAACAAACAGAAAAAACTAATACTAGGAAAAGCGCTTTTTACCTTTACTCTTCCTAACCAAGAAAATAAGTTACATTTTTATAGCATATTGAGAAAGACATCCTATTTGTTAAAAAAAGTTTATTACTTAAACACTATAAAAACCAATACCATCTATCACAAAAAATTACTAAATAAAAGATTTTCAATGATTCAAAAACAAGAAAAAATTAATATTACCACCCCACTTAGACCAAAACTGAAACCTATTCGCATTAGAATTGACTATTTAAGTCTTTTAAAAAAATAGCAGTTACTTAAAAAGATTTTTGACCGGAGTATCAAATGAAAGAAAACAATATTAATGAAAAAAATGAAACGCATATCATCGATGATTACAATTATGGTTCACTGAAGGATATATCCTGGTTTACACGTCTACTATGGTTCTCTGCCGGAGCTGATGCACAACTACTTGTGCGCTGTCCCACATCAGACCGAGTTAAGTACCAAGGTCTGGGAGGGGTCGTGCTCTCCGTTGGTTTCCTCGCATTTTTTTCCGGTAGTTATGCCTTTTACGCCGTATTTTCACCCAAAGATACCACGGTACTAGGTAGTGATGCAGCACATATGCCTACGGTTTTATTATCCGCTTTCTTTGGGCTGGTTTGGGCCTTGATTATTTTTAATCTAGATCGCTTTATCGTTTCCAGCACGGGTAAAGGCGACGGAACTGAAAAAATCACTAAAACCGAATTTTTAAATGCCCTACCCCGTCTATTAATGGCTTTGATTATTGGCCTATGTCTCAGCAAACCTCTGGAAATAAAAATTTTAGAATCGGAAATTAAAGCTCAACTAGAAATAGAGCAAACCCAATATTTAAAAGAACTGAACGAGCTCAGTGAAAAATTGATCACCGAACAACGTGCCGAACTTCGCGATCAACTGGATGAACTTCAGGGGCGTATAGATGAAAGTGATAAGTTACTAGAAAATCGTCGACTTGAAATCAACCAGCAGCGTAAAAATTTAGAACTCGAAGCTGAAGGAAAAAGAGGTTCTGGCATTGCAGGGAGGGGCCCCGCTTGGCAAGATAAAAAAGACAACCTAGATAGAATGCAATCAGATCTGGAAAGAGATAGGGCTATTATTGGCAATAAAAATCAACTGATTCTAGATGAACTCGAAGAAACCAAGAAAAAACTTGAGGATCTAAACAAAGAATTAGAAAAAAAGAAATTATCCAATGAAAAATCAGCAAAACATTTAGATGGTTTACTCAAGCGCATACAAATTTCTCACGAAATTGGCGGCATGGTTCCCTACGCGATTATGCTATTACTCCTTTGCATAGAAGCTGGACCTATATTTTTTAAACTTATGTTAATTAAAGGCGCTTACGATTATCTAGAAGAAAATCAGAAAAAGTTAGCTAGAGCCGCCGCAGGAATTGAGCCGGAGGCCCACGCTATTACCGATAGCGACAATAAAACCTCTCTTGTCGATATCTATCATGCACCTAATAGTTTATTAGCCGAAGAAAAACGTAGAATGGAAACTGAACAGACATTAGCGGCTGCAGTACATGCTAATTATCGCGAAAAGAAGGTGAAAGAAATTTCGAGCAACCCCGAGAAATATATTCATCTTGACAATGATGTAGAAAAGTAGCCTCCATGATTATTGCTTTATACTTCAAATACTGCTTTAAAGGCAGCATCAAACTAGCCGGCTTAGATGAACGCTTATTTTCCCGGCTCGACTCCAATCAGGCTGATGACTTATTTTATATCGTCATTATGACTTTAATAATGGCGATATACACTGGCTGCGGAGTTGGTTACGCTGCAACTCTAACGGGCACTAGCATAATAAATGCTTGTGTTTTTGGTTTTTTGGGATTTCTTTTCTGTCTTAATATTGCTCGAATGCTTAATTCTGGTGGGGGCTACCCTCTGGGGGCGGATATTGAAAATCTTGACCAATGGTCACCCTCTTTTTCATCTGTGATTTTTTTGTGCTGCATGGGGGCATTAATTACTACACCCAATGTATTACTTGTATTCTCGCTTATTTATCCAGATGAAAGCCGCCAACTCGGCATATTCGATTTATGGGACGCTCTTTGGAATCATAAGTTATTAGGCGCTCTGTTAATGCTAATAACAATAATGATATTTTCGTCATTCTCTTGGCTACGCTTTGTCTTTTTAAAATCTATTAAAGAATACGAACGATTAAAGTGGCACTATAGTCGAAACATCGTTGACAAGAGACACCGAGAAACACAAGAATATTTAAAATCGACCATTGAAAAAAATCACAAAACTCGGATAACGGGTAAAAAACATTTTGCTGATGCCCCCTACAATAAGAAAAGCATGTTATTTGGTGTTGAAACCGCCCACATCGTCGCCAAAGATAATCAGTGGCTAGCTTCTGCTGCTACCAAAATAGAACCATTAGATAAAAAATATAAGAAAGAAAGAGAAAACATTCATTCTTATACCTCTCAAAGCCTTATTAACAATAATAAAATTCCCGATATTTTTAATAAAAAAATAATCGATATATTATTTAGCGAAAACTTTAAAGAGCATCAACACCAAATCGCTAAGCATATTGGCATCAATGCAGACCTAGTGCTAGGACGCTGTTTATATTCTCCGATCAATCAAACTTTAAGAGACACCTTCTCTTTTGAATTAAAAAATAGTTATTTCTTTCAAAAAGCTGTCCATCAAAAATCTTCACATGTTCCTCATCAAACCATTTCGGCAAATGCAAGTTGTCCAGTTTGCCAAAAAAAAATGGATAATATAAATAGTACTTTAGGTATAATCAAAGGCTGCAAAAACTGTGGAACGACTCTTATTTCCGGCTCTCAAATTAAGCAGCTATTTGGCGCACAAGCACTAAAAGATTTTTGGCAAAATAAAACCTTTACCTTGTATCTAGGGCCTACCTCACCATGCTGCCCCCAAAATACGCTTTATCGCAACCACTACCGATTAGTTTCTACAGCTCAATCTGCTGGCGCAGCCAATTCTGATGAAGCAAATATTTTACATTGTGAACACTGCGACCTGTACTGTTTCTCCAAAGATCAACTAAAACCTTTTCTTGATATTATTCGACATGAAACATCAGAAAAAAATTTAGCCGACAGCAACCCTGGCAACTGGATTCTGTACACTTTTCAGCTGCTATCAGGAATACCTCGTGAAGTATATAACCCTATCAGGCGCATACCGAAAATTCTTATTGCAACTATTGTCATGCTAATAGGAACTTTTATATGGCAAACTATTTCTCCAGACTTATTTATTCAAAACTTTTTATTTTATCCTTATAACGTAAATCAACAACCTTGGACCATGATTAGCAGTATTTTTTTACATGGTGGACTACTCCATCTAATCGGCAATATTTTATTTTTATGGATTTTTGCAGATAATATCGAAGACAAATATGGCTGGAAAATATTTTTACTTTTATTTATTGCTACTGGATTTAGCGGAAACTTTCTTTATTATATAAACAATATCAATTCTACTATTGGCTGCTTAGGTGCTTCGGGTAGTGTTTACGGCTTTATGGGCGCTTACATTGTCTTTTTTAGACATGTGAAAATTTGGTGGGTAATATTATTTATTCGATTTAAAGTTAGCATCATGCTATTTGCACTAACTCGTGTGGTAATGGATATATACGGATTAGTCTATAGCGACAACAATATTGCCTGGCTGGCACACATTGGCGGATTTCTTTCTGGCTGCATCATCGCCTACATTATCAAACACCAACTTGTAAAAAAATTATTATTTCGTTTAAAAGGCACACTTCCATCCTCAAGCGGCAAGAATATTCATGAATTAAAATAATAGGCTTTTTCAACAGGCCGTAAATTCAATCTGGCAATGTCTGTAAAATTAAATGCTAGCTAATCCAACTTACCTGTTTATTCTATTTACAGATAATAAACATTTCAGTCTATTGGCTAGAGATAGGCTCAATATAAGCAACCAAAAACTGTACTGTTTCTTGACCACGGAATTCATTCACGGTCAGTTGGTAGACTAATTTAACTCGCTCCACTTCCTTGTTTGGCCAGATACTAAGATCAATATTAAACGCAATACCATCTATTAGTAATTGAGAGTTATCGGGTAATGCTAAGGTCAGTTTTAGGTGTTTTTCTCCCACCAAACGCTGATTGATCACAATAAAATCGCCATCGAATAGCGGTTCAGGAAAACCTTGTCCCCACGGACCAGCACTTTGTATAAGCTGGGCATGGTGTAAATTTAGATACTCTACTGCCAATTCACCATCACTTAAATAGACTTCTTGTAATTGGTCTTCTCTTAGTTTTTTTCGAACCACTTCATCAAAAAGTACTTTAAAATTTTCAAATTGCTTTAATTCTAAACTAAGACCTGCCGCCATGGCATGTCCGCCAAATTTTTGTATCACCTCTGGTTGCTGAGTTGCAATTTCATCGAGAACATCGCGAATATGTAAACCATTAATAGAACGAGCGGAGCCTTTTAAAGTACCATCATCTGCTTTTGCAAAGGCAATCACTGGGCGATGAACCTTTTCTTTTACCCGCGACGCGAGAATACCAACCACACCTTGATGCCAGTTTTCCTCGTATAAGCAAAGTCCCCAGGGCAATTCTTGCTTATTTAACGTTAAAGAATCCAACATCGATACCGCTTCTTTTTGCATAGACGATTCTATCGCTCGGCGATCGCGGTTTAAACCATCGAGCTCACTCGCTAGCTCGCGAGCGACATCATGGTCCTCTGTTAATAAACACTGAATCCCAATCGATATATCGTCCAAACGCCCTGCCGCATTCAAGCGTGGTCCTACAATAAAACCAAAGTCCTGACTACTTAGTCGTCGGTAATCTTTTCCTGCAACCGCTAGCAAAGCAAGAATGCCGGGGCGCGCTTTACCCGCTCTCACTCGTTGAATTCCCTGATACACTAAAGTGCGGTTGTTGTGATCTAATGGCACTACGTCGGCAACTGTTCCCAAAGCGACTAAATCAAGATATTCCGCCATATTGGGCTCAGAAATATTATGCTGCTGAAACCAATTTTGAGCCCTTAGCTCGGCACGGAGAGCACTCAATAAATAAAAAATAACTCCCACACCCGCTAGGTTTTTACTCGGAAATTCACAACCCTGTTGATTGGGATTAATAATGGCGGCAGCATCCGGCAAAACATCACCTTGTAGATGGTGATCGGTAACGATGACAGATATACCTAGTTGATTGGCGCGAGCAACGCCACTGATACTGGCAATACCGTTATCCACAGTAATGATTAAATCTGGATTAGATTGATGCGCGACATCAACAATTTCTGGTGTAAGACCGTAGCCATATTCAAAGCGATTGGGAACAAGAAAATCAATATACTGTAAACCCATTGCTCGCAACGCTAATATGGCAAGGGTACAACTCGTTGCACCATCGGCATCAAAATCACCGACGATTAGCACTTTATGTTGCAAGGTCAGCGCTTTCACCAATATGGCCACCGCTTCTGGAACGCCTTTTAAAAGGCTGGGCTTAGCAAGATATTTAAGTTGATAATCAACTTCGTATGTATGCTTAACTCCGCGCGCAGCATAAACACGCTGGAGGATGGGTGAAATGGATTCACCCAAATTTGAAGTGGTTTCTTCACGCCGTATTATTTTAGGCATTAAGGGATGTATTAATTATGAGGGCTCATTTATGCACGAATATTCTCTTGCATAAACGCTTGTACAGCACTGATATCATTTTTCAATACTTGGTAACGTTCTTCACGGTCAAATAAGTCAGCCATATGATGCGGAAGAGCGGGTTCACCCAAACCTGCTTTTTGGATGGCTTCACCAAATTTAGCCGGGTGAGCTGTGGCCAAACAAACCATTGGTGTTGTGCTGTTTAATCGTTTTTTACGTGCCGCTTCAACACCAATCGCCGTATGCGGATCAAGCAAGTATTCAGTATGATCAAATACCTGAGTAATAACGTTTATCATTTCATCATCATCTAAACGATAACTGTCAAAATGATGTTGTATTTTAGCCAATACATCCGCACGCAGAGACATACTACCCGATTTAAAATCTTCCATTAACTGCTGAATAGCTTCACCATTATTACCATAAGCATCGAATAGCAAACGCTCAAAGTTGCTCGACACCATGATATCCATGCTCGGAGACAATGAATGCAGCAATTCTTTTTTACTATGATCATTGTTGCTAATACAGCGATGCAATATATCATTAGCATTGGTAGCAACTATTAACTGCTCAATGGGCAAGCCCATTTTTTTAGCCAAGTAGCCCGCAAAAATATCGCCAAAATTACCCGTGGGAACAGAAAAAGAAATAGCGCGATGAGGGCCACCCAAGGCCAAAGCGGAATAAAAGTAGTAAACAATCTGAGCCATTATACGCGCCCAGTTAATAGAGTTAACGGCAACAAGTTGACGTCCGTTAGGCAAGAAAGATTGATCGCGAAAGCTAGCCTTCACCATATTTTGGCAATCATCAAAATTACCTTCTAATGCTATGTTATGAACATTATTTGCCAACACAGATGTCATTTGCTTACGCTGAACATCGGATACACGTTGGTGAGGATGCAATATAAAAATATCAATATTGTCACAGTGACGACAGCCTTCAATAGCAGCTGAACCTGTATCGCCCGAGGTTGCTCCCATAACGACGACTTTCTGCTGCCGCTTTTTTAAAATATGATCCAGTAAGTTTCCTAAAAATTGCAGCGCAAAATCTTTAAAGGCCAAGGTGGGTCCTTGAAACAACTCCAGAATCCACTCGTTGTGCCCCGTTTGTACCAATGGCGCAATCGCATCATGACGAAAAGTCCCATAGGACTTATTAATAATTTCTCTCAATTCATCATCATTCAATGCATCAGCAACAAAAGGGCTAATCACCTTAAATGCCAATTCTTGGTAACTGAGTCCCGCCCATGAAGCAATTTCATCTTTAGAAAAAGTGGGCAGTGTTTCTGGAACATACAAACCACCATCGCTGGCCAATCCAGTTAAAACAACATCTTCAAATTCCAGTGTGGGGGCTTCGCCACGAGTACTAATATATTTCACAATATTTCTCTTTATCGCTAACCTAAACTTTCTACTCTTATCTTTTTAACTTCACCTTGAACAATCGTCAAGGATTCAATTTGCTGAACCGCTCTCAATAGACTGGACTCGATCGTTTGATCTGTCAGCAATACTATTTCAGCGTAGTTTTCACCCTCTTCGGGTTCTTCCTGATGCATGGCTTCTATACCAATATTTTCATCGCTCAACACTTTCGTCAATTGCGACAATACTCCTGGTTTATCGTCAACGACTAAGTGCAAGTAATAGGCAGTTTCAACGCAATCCATCGCCATTATGTGCTTCTCTACCAGGTTGTTAAAACCTAAAGCCGGAGGTGGATTTTGTGTGCCCGTACTAATGTGTCGCGCAATATCGATAATATCCGCCACAACCGCAGAAGCCGTAGGTTTAGCACCTGCACCCGCACCGTAGTAAAGTGTTGGCCCTACCGCATCACCCTTAACAACAATGGCATTCATGACACCATTAACATTGGCAATCAAGCGTTTATGGGGTATCAACGTAGGGTGAACACGCAATTCAATACCTTGCTCAGACTCTCTTGCAATGCCAATATGTTTGATGCGATATCCCAACTTTTTAGCATATTCAATATCTTTGGTTTCGATTTTACTGATGCCTTCGGTGAAGACTTTGTCGTATTGCAAAGGCATACCAAACGCTAAAGAAGCAAGGATGACCAACTTATGCGCGGCATCGATCCCTTCAACATCAAATGTCGGGTCTGCTTCAGCATAACCTTTGGCTTGAGCTTCTTTTAACACTGAATCGAAATCGCGATTTTTATCGCCCATTTCCGTCAAAATAAAATTGCCTGTCCCATTAATAATACCCGCAAGCCACTCAATGCGATTAGCCGCTAAGCCTTCACGCATCGCTTTAATAACGGGGATACCACCCGCTACAGCGCCTTCATAAGCAACAATGACGTTTTTGAGCTTGGCAGCAGCAAAGATCTCGTTACCAAATTCAGCAATGAGTGCTTTGTTCGCCGTCACCACGTGCTTACCATTTTCAATTGCTTTTAAGACCAAGTCCTTAGCAATAGTGGTGCCCCCTACCAACTCAACTAAGATATCAATATCGGGGTTATTAACTACCTCAAAAATATCGCGCTGAACATCGACACCAGAAAGATCGCAAGCGGGGTTGTCTCGTCGAGCGCCAATCTGAGTAATTTTGATTTCACAGTTCACTCTAGATTGTATGAGAACATGATTACGCATCAACACATTAAAAGTGCCGCTGCCAACCGTTCCCAAACCGCAAATACCAATGTTAACGATTTTATGAGGCTCAAGGGATTTCAAAACTGACGTCCTAAATAAGAAGAAAACGGAAAGGCGGCAACCTTACTAGGCGCCGCCAAAGCTGTCAATCAAAGGATCGTATGTGATAGGAAGAGAGCCTCATTACAAAGGCTTGCAAAATAAAGTTATCTCAAATACCCATTTCCTTGGCGAGATAATCTGCGCTGACCGCACCCGGAATAATGCGCCCAGACTCAAGCACAATAGCTGGAGTACCCGTAACGCCAATTTCCTGCCCTAACATGTACTGGTCAGCCACGGGGTTGTTATCGCAGGCTTGTATAGGTACTTGCTCGCCTTTTTTGAAGCGAGTCAGCAACTCCTGGCGATTATCAGAACACCACACAGTTGCTAATTTTTGCGCGCTTTGCGACTTAGCTCCAGCTCGAGGAAAAGCCAAATAACGAATCTCTATCCCTTTTTCTAGGAATGATGCCAACTGGCTATGTAGGCGACGACAATAGCCACAATCGATATCGGTAAACACATTGACATACCCCTTAACTTCACCTTCTGGAGTATAGATCACCATATCATCTTTGCTAATTGCGCTAATAATTTGCGCACGCTTCGGCGCAAAAGCAAGTTCAGCAGCTTGGCGCTCTTGCTCCTGTAAATTAACTAAATTATTTTCCTGAACCTCATACATCTCACCAACGATCATGTAACCACCGTCTCTACCAACAAACGCAAGCTGACCATTAACCTTGATACGGTAAACATCCTCCATTGGAGAGGGCTCTATATCCGAGAAATTTAATTGGGGACGTGCTTTTTTGAGGCGCGACAGTATGCGTTGCTGAACGCCTGGAGGGACTTCACCTGTAGCACTTTTCTCTACTGGCTTAGATGGCGCCATTGGCTGAGCCAAAACTGCCGTTGAAAGGACCATGAAAAGCCCAAAAATAAGTGCAACACATGCCGCTTGGGCGCTCTTTATATATCGAAGGCTGTTCACTGCTATTACTCTCTACTGTTAATCTCAATTATTAATTTAAAATCATAGATCATTATTTTGCTCGATAAACTCGGCTATGATATATCCCATGCTGCTTCGAGCCAAAACCTACAACAAAGTTCCAATAACGTTAAAACTCTGACTCACACTATCCAGTATACGATACGATACCTCTATAATATCTAACATTATCACTCCGAGACTAAATTTGTGACCTATATCAAGGAAAGTGAGAACCTAATTAACCGGTACCAACAAGCACTTTGGCTAGAAAAAGGCTTAAGTGACAATACCATCCAAGCCTACCGACGCGATTTGTACAGTTTTGCTGAAACACTCGATAAGTCACTGCTAGAAGTAACTAGTATCGATATCCAACAACATTTAGCTGAACGCTTCAAAAAACAGCTTTCGTCCCGTTCCACTGCACGTTTTCTATCCTGCTTACGCGGATTTTATCAATATTTGATGAGGGAGAATCGTTTACAACACAACCCAACTCAATCCATCGACAATCCCTCCCTTGGCCGTCCTCTGCCCAAGTCCTTAACAGAAGAAGATGTGGACAAGCTACTCAATGCGCCAAATTGTAAAGGCCTCATCAACAGTGAAACAGCCATCGATTTAAGAGACAAAGCTATGCTTGAAGTGATCTATGCCTGCGGCTTACGGGTTTCTGAATTGGTTTCATTGAAAATGTCTGAAGTCAATTTGCGTCAGGGGGTTGTTCGTATATTTGGCAAAGGAGGCAAAGAACGTCTTGTTCCACTGGGGGAAGAAGCGGTTAGCTGGCTGGAACGTTATTTACGCGAAGGACGAGGCGAACTCATTAAACACAAGAGTGTTGACTGTGTTTTTCCTAGCACACGAGGTAAAACCATGACTCGTCAAACATTTTGGCATCGCATTAAACACTGGGCCAAGGTAGCCGGTATTGAAAAAGCGCTATCTCCACACACCTTACGACATGCCTTTGCCACCCATCTGCTTAATCATGGCGCTGACTTACGTGTAGTGCAGATGCTCTTAGGACACAGTGATCTATCAACCACACAGATTTATACCCATATCGCCCAAGCTAGGCTTCAAGAACTTCACTCTAAACACCACCCCAGAGGATAAACACAAAAACCTCACAAAATAAAAAAGCCGGGATGATTAATCTCATCCCGGCTTTTAAGAAAGCTATTATCGATAATCCAATAATTAGTTAAGCTTCTCTTTAATACGTGCTGCACGTCCAGTCAATCCGCGCAAGTAATACAACTTAGCTTGACGCACATCACCACGACGCTTAACGGTAACACTATCCAACAAAGGACTGTGTAACTGGAAAGTACGTTCTACACCCACACCATGGCTGATTTTACGCACAGTAAATGCTGAGTTTAAACCGCGGTTGCGTTTACCGATCACAACACCTTCATAGGCCTGTAAACGCTCACGAGTTCCCTCTTTTACTTTCACTTGAACAACAACCGTATCACCTGGAGAAAATGGTGGGATATCCTGTTTGATTTGCTCGTTATCCAGTTCTTGAATAATTTTGTTAGTCATTGAGTTTTCCTCATTACATAGAGTGTGTAGCTTCACAGCTAGCATTACTTTGTTAATTGTTTGATTGTTAATTGTTTGGTTGTTCATTTTTTACCGAAGCTTTAAAAGACTCCAGCAATTCGGCTTGCTCCACCGTTAATTCTATTTTCTCTAACAAATCCGGCCGCCTTAGCCAGGTTCTACCAAGCGACTGCTGCTGCCGCCAACACGCTATATCACTGTGGTTGCCCGACATCAATACTGCGGGAACCGCCTGTCCTTGATAGATTTCAGGACGCGTGTAGTGAGGGCAATCCAGTAAACCTTCTGAGAAAGAGTCCTGCTCTGCTGACTCAGCATGCCCTAGCGCACCTGGTAATAAACGTATGAGCGCATCCATTAAAACCATCGCGGGCAGTTCGCCACCACTTAAAACGTAGTCACCAATAGACCACTCCTCATCAATCTGCTCTGCTAATAGACGCTCATCAATCCCTTCATAGCGCCCCGCAACCAATACTAAGCGCCGATATACTGCAGACTGAGCAAAATTTTTCACATCTTTTTGCTTCAGCAACTGGCCCTGGGGCGACAGATAGACCACTCGAGATGGGCTTACCTGGCTATCATTACCTTTACCCGCATCAGCAACGGTACTTTTAGCATGCTCTATTGCCGCCTTTAAAGGCTCAATCTTCATGACCATACCAGGACCACCGCCATAAGGGCGATCGTCCACTGTTTGGTGACGGTCATTAGTGAAGTCTCTGGGGTTAACAAAATTCAACTCCAGCAGACCCTGTTTGACCGCCCGACCTGTCACACCGTGATCCTTCAATGCATTGAACATTTCAGGAAACAGAGTCACTACCGCGATTTTTCTGTTAGTTTGTTCAGCCATTGCGGTCGTTGTATCGTTCTCGTATAGTTTGGGCGATTAAAAATCAGGATCCCAATCTACTGTGATGACTTGCTGCTCTATATCAACCTTTATAACGAATTGATCCGGCACATAAGGGATTAAGCGCTCACGATCGTCCAGACTTGTTTCATCTCCCTCAATAACCAGCACATCGTTAGCTCCTGTTGGCAATATCCTTTTTACTGTACCTAAATCAAGGCTACGACCTTGATAAGTGCTAATCACTCTACAACCTTGAAGTTGGTGCCAATAATAGTCGCCCGCCTCCAAGTCCGGCAGCAAGCTTTTGTCGACCGCTATACCCACTGGGCATAGTTGCTCGGCTTCATTGCGGTCATTAATCCCTTTAATTTGCGCAACAAAACCTTTCCCCTGCGCCCGCCAATTGATAAGTTCAACGGGCTTTACACCATATCGAGTCTTTAAGTACCAGGGTTGATAGTCAAAAATATTCGCAGCGGGTTCTGTTTGCGAACGCACTTTTACCCAGCCTTTTATGCCGTGAGCAGCTGAGAGCTGCCCAACATCGATCAAATTTGACATGCTCGACTCTTAGAGCGGAGATTACGCTGCTGTTTTAGCCTGATCTTTCAATAACTTAGCAACGCGCTCTGATGGTTGTGCACCTTGAGACAACCAATACTGAATGCGCTCATTGTCCAAGCGTAAACGCTCTTCTTGACCACGAGCAATAGGGTTAAAGAATCCTACGCGCTCGATAAAGCGACCATCGCGAGACTTGCGACTATCAGTAACATTTAGGTGATAAAAAGGACGCTTCTTTGAACCGCCACGAGATAGACGAATGGTAACCATACTGGCTTGTATCCTATCAATTTTCGATTAAAGGTATTGCCTCACGGCAAGACGAATTCTGTTTTACTCATTAGCCCTTTACAAAAATGGCTAATAAAAAATCATATTTAACCAGGACTGGGGAAATACCCAGCACCAAGAAGGCGGCGGATTATACGGTAATTATTGGCGCTTGTATAGTTAGGACCAAATTGGGAATATTGGGAATATAAGGTCACGGAATCCTTCAATCCACATAGGGCAGACAAGATGACTCAGAACCCGAAACATCTACAGTGGATGCATTAGGTAAGCAATTGGGCGATATTCAAGGCTTATTACCCACATCCTATTTTTTGCGTTTATATACTGCTATAGCTTTTTGATAAAGCGAATAATTAGCAGTAACAAAACAGCCCCTGCGGTTGCCGTAATAATTGAACCGATAATTCCCGAAGTCGAAATTCCTAAAAAGTTAAAAACATAGCCTCCTAAAACAGCCCCAATGACACCAATGATGATATTCCCAACTAAACCAAACTTCTTTCCTTTCATCAAAATACCGGCTAACCAACCCGCTACCGCACCAATAGCCAAAAATATAAGCAAACTTACAATAGACATGATTCTTTCCTCTTTTAATTAATTATTTTTATGGTTATTTTTAAACGGTAAGATAACGCTTACTGTTGGCTTTAACGCAATAAAAACGAACTAGAAATCCGCTATTTGATATTTATAGTGCTCACCTTATTACTAACGGAAGTACACCAATAAGTGATTCGCTACCGGTCGTTGACGATTGGGGATTTTAGTATGGGCTGGACGGCTTAACAATTCCGCTTCGCCTATATCATTAATCCATGCCATAGTCGCCGAGCCCCCGCCATCTAATTCCAAAGCATCATAAACGCCTATCGAGACGAGATAATTGGACAAATCGACTAGATTAATTCCTTTACTATAAAAAGGTTGTTTACCATCAGCGACAATAATCCACACCCTATCGCGATCTTTACTTAAACCAATTGCTGCACGAGGATAGTCGCGTAAATTTTGGATATCTACGGGGCTTGGATGTCCATCGGTGACTAGTCTAGAATGCCCGGAAATTAAAAATCGTAAATTAGATAATACCTCTTCGCTAAACTTATCTTGCTGATATGCTTCGATACTAAGCTCTCCCTCTTGGGTAAACATCAATACCGGCCAACCTCTTTCCGGAAGACCATATAATTGTTTATGTGAATAGGTAATGCCTATTGGTTTAACAGGATCGCCCTTATGGGGATAATAATCGAAGAGATGAACATCCCTAAAGGGATGGAAAAAACTGGCATTAATCGCTAAATCAGCATTAAATTCTATTAGTGCATCTGTCGCCGTCCGGGCTTGATATTCTGCGGTTGAATTTATACCTACGGGCGGCGTTAATTTTATTTCCACATCGTCAACATCAAAACTAACGACATGTACAACGGCTTTACCTTCTGCCAAGAATAAGGTTTTTTTACTATATATAACCTTATCATGCAATTTAACTTGAGCATCACCCACCTCTGAATTAAATAGGAAAAAAACAATATAAGCACTCAATGCAAACGGAAATATGGATAACAGTATTATGACGAAAGCAAAGCGTTTTGCATGGGCAAGTTTAGCTTTCAAAAAAATTAGAAAAGCGAAAGTGAGTAATAAGAAACTAAGCGCACAGCTCACTAAAAGTGTTGCAAACAATAAGCACCTCAGTTTTAATTAATCGGCAAGACTTTGTAGAACCTCATTATGGGAATCCCTTGTGAGCTGGCTCCAGCCCGCAGTATCAATTTCCAGCAATAAAGTCGAAGCTTCTTGATCACTTCCCTCTTTATAGCTGATAACCCAATACTTTCCTGATCGTGTAATTTGATATTCATGCCAATCACTAGAACGATACTCCATATTATCCACATGACGTTTAGCATGACACAAGGCTGATGATGTAGTAGTAACAGGCGGAGGTGGGCAATCATTATGTGAATTGATGTAGTCGCGAAACACTTCTCTATTTTCGACTTTATACTTTGCCTCTACGACTAAATCACCTTGTTTATTTATCAGACCACATTGCCCTCCTGAATAAAGGGTGTGTTCACCATGCTTTTCTTCAATAAATGGCCCATTGCAAACGACAGAGAAACCATAGTCAAAAGGCATGGCTTGCTCAAAATTTGTTTTTAATACGGTGTCCAAGTCTTTGTTAATAAAAACAATCTTTCCCTTCTCATACCCTCGTGCAAGACCTTCTACAAAATAATCACATCCATTATCGAAATAAATCACTGATTTTGATTTATTGTCATCACGGATATAAAACGTAGCATCAGGGGGAAAAATAACGCAAGCCAAACCATTCTGATCAAAGTCAAGGTTATTGAAGTGGGATGCATTAAGCGAAAGCTGACCATTTTTAACAGAGCCACAATCTTCGAAAAGATCATAGCTACCCTCCCTCTTACCCGGATAAGCACAAGATTGTTGAGCGCTGACGGTGAGTGAGTAGAATAATCCTACGACAAAACAGGCTAATTTCATCTTTATACAAAAGACTTTCATAAAAGCCGATTTGCTTCTTTAAAATAATTCATATTTTTTTCGACATCATAGGCTTGTTCTATCAGACTTTCAGGATCCCACTCACTGCGATTTTGAGCAAAAAAATCGCCGCCATAGATATGAATAGCCCCAGTAAAATTATCCGATGGATTCGTTACTGAGTGAATCACTTCCGGGCCTAATAAGGTAACATCACCAGGCCCCAAGGTTTTGGCATTGGCCGTAGTAATTTTTCCAGATGAATCACCTTGGATACGCTTCCAAAAAATATTATTTTCTCGACCACAGTACACACCAATTATTGCCCACATATTATGGTTATGGGGCAATAGTGTCATCTTTGGCGCCCAAACCACATTGAGTATAGTGAGATTATCAGCCACATAGAGTTTTTCAACTCCACCTTGTCTTGGCTCTCCTAAGGCCAACATAACATCAGAAGGCGTTTCAAGTGCATGGCTCAGTAATTCAACAACTTTCTGACAAACATCACCTTGACCTACGGTACTAATACAATCATCAATAAATGGGTTTAACTGAAACATATCAAATATCTCTGCAGAACGTTTATCTAACTCTAGGGCACATCTATTCAAATTCACCGGTTTTTTCCGGTGCTTTAATTTCAAACTTATCATTTGGAAGACCTATGTGAAACCCCTGTAATAGATCAACATTCATAAGCACCAGCATATCGCAAATACTTTGGCTAGAACAATGCTCAGCAATAACATGAATGCCTTTATGCTGAGAAAAACTAACAATTCCTTCGATAACGGTTTTTGCATCGCTATCACGTGCCATCGCCTCAACAATCAAGCCATCAATTTTTACAAAGTCAATGGGCAGAGTGATTAAACGGTCGAAGTTAGAGTATAACTTTCCTAAATCGTCCATACCCACCGCATTCACGCAACTTTTTAATTGTTTAATATAGGCAGCCGCTAATGAATAATTATTAATTGCTTGCTGTTCCAATAGTTCAAACTCTAATTGCTCACCAACATTGCTTTTGCGAATGGTTTGCACAAGATATTCTCGTGTTTTTTGATCAAATAAATCTTTCACTGACAAATTAATACTAACAATGTGTTTAGTAGGTTTTATCTTTTCAATTACCTGGTCAAGCACAACCCGTGTTAGCTTATGGCAAAGTCGAGACTGATAAGCAATAGGCATAAATTCATCGGGCGAGCTCACAATATTACCTTCGTTATCAAGTAGGCGGACCAGCGCTTCATATTTAACAATTTGACTACTACTCACATCGAGAATTGGCTGAAAGAATACCGTGACATGGCTATTCCGCAAGGCATTAGAAAGTAAGTTAAATGTATCAATATATCGACGAAAATAATTGGGTAAAGATAAGCAATCTTCATAATTAACAAAAGTTTGATTGGTTTGCTTAGCATGAACTAATGCCATATTCGCAAACATTAATGCATTTTGTTGATTTTTAACCGCACCCATGCGAATAACAAGGGGGACTTGATCATCGACATCAAATCCAGCCGTAAAACCTGTGATTGATTGATATATCGCGGTGACAATGACTTTCACTTGGTGATCACTGTAATCATAAGTACTAAAAAGCGCAAAACGATCGTCGGCCAAATGAAACCATTGGCAATACTCAATGTTAGGAACTTGCAATTCAGTTAAACGAAAAACTAAGCGCAGAACCATGTCATCCGTAGCCGCCACCCCCAATACACTTACCAAATAATCAAAATTTTCTATTTCTATTAACAATAGATGATCGACATGGGTATTAGTAAGTTTGGTTTCGAGATAACGTTGATTTGGCAACCCTGTGAGAGGATGTGTTGATATAAAATCTAGCTGCTGGCGATAGCTTTTATTTAAACTTCGAATGTAAAGATAGATCAGAGGAAAAACGATTAAACCAAGAAAAGATCCATAAATGATAGCTTGAAATAAACTGGCACTTGCCAGCTGATTAATGCCTTGTCTCTTAGCATCGACACCAATGACGTATACATCTCCATTGATATTTTCAAAAGGAAAAAAGATTGACTGGTATTCATTATTGCCATCATTAATTGCAACATACTCTGGCGCTTTAATCGCAAACACTTTTTGTAAAACACCAGAAGATTGCCCATAAGGCTCCATAAACCGATTAGCATACGACTTACCCGTCGGTTCAGAACTATCATCTTTAGGCGTAGCACTGGTATAGAGAAAAAGACTATTTTTTTGAATAAGACTATATATATTAGTAACGCGCATATAATCAGCCAATTCTTGTAGTTCTAGACTGACAAAGAAGGCTTCATCGGGAGTCATGGGAATATTTCCCGTAAGGTGGTCGCGCATTTTTTGCTGCAACAAGTGCTCAGCTAAGCTGACGGTCACTAATAAGCGCTCATTCAAGGCATCCAGCGCAGATTGTTTGATTTGTCGGTACTCAAGCCATGAATAAAAAGAAGCGCCCGCCACATAAAAAGCAAGTGCCGCAATAAATAGTCGGTACCTCCTAAAACGCGTTTTCATGTTACCCTCCCTGTTTAAGTGTGAAGTAACTCACGATTAGTCACGTGAATTTTAAGAAAACAGAATCTCTGGATTGACGATTCATTTCAACCAGAAGCCCAGCGCTAAAGGCCTTTTTCAGGGTTAATTACTTAGGTAATCATCGACCAAGCCCAGGAGGTAGGCCGCCGCCACCCCCCATCATACCGCCCAAACCTTGCATCATTTTCTTAATGCCACCGCCCTTCATTTTCTTCATCATTTTGGCCATTTGTTTGTGCTGTTTTAGCAGGCGGTTTAAATCTTGAACTTCTGTACCTGAACCAAGGGTGATACGACGCTTTCGCGAGCCGTTGAGTATATCGGGATTTTTACGTTCGGCGGGGGTCATGGAATCGATGATAACTTCCATTTTTTTAAACTGCCCACCCATATTGGCTTGCTCAACCATTTGCCCCATATTGGACATTCCCGGCATTTTTTCTAGCATGCTGGCCATGCCACCCATGTTGTTCATTTGCTGAATTTGCTCTTTTAAATCATTGAGATCAAAGCGCGTGCCTTTTTGCACCTTCTCAATCATTTTTTGGGCTTTTTCTTTATCGATTTTGCGCTCGGCTTCTTCGATAAGTGACATCACATCACCCATACCCAAAATACGCGAGGCAATACGCTCAGGGTGGAAGGGCTCTAAGGCCTCCACTTTCTCTCCCATACCTAAGAACTTAATCGGCTTACCTGTGGTCGCACGCACGGACAAGGCGGCACCACCACGGGCATCGCCATCAGCTTTCGTTAGAATTACCCCTGTCAACGGTAATGCTTCATTGAAGGCTTTGGCGGTATTCACCGCATCTTGACCAATCATGGCATCGATCACAAAGAGCGTTTCAATAGGGTTAATGGCTTTTTGCAATTCCTGAATCTCAGCCATCATCGCTTCATCAACCGCAAGCCGCCCCGCAGTATCCACCAATACGACATCAAGGTGCTGCTTTTTAGCGGCTGAAATCGCCTCTTTAGCAATAGCAACGGGCTGTTGATCAGTGGTCGAAGGATGGAATATCGCTCCTACCTCTGCAGCCAGCGTCTCCAACTGCTTAATAGCGGCTGGTCGATAGACATCTGCGCTAACCACCATGACTTTTTTCTTTTCTCGCTCTTGCAGATATTTGGCAAGCTTGGCAACAGAAGTCGTTTTACCCGCTCCCTGTAAACCCGCCATCAATACCACTGCGGGAGGTTGCGCAGCGAGATTTAGAGACTCACAGGCCTCCCCCATCATCATGGTTAACTCATCTTGCACAATTTTGATAAATTGCTGGGAGGGGCTGAGCGCACGAGCAACCTCTTGACCAACGGCACGTTTGCGCACATTGTCGATAAAATTCTTAGTGACGGGCAACGCCACATCGGCTTCTAGTAAGGCTTTACGTACATCACGCAAGGCATCTTGGATGTTGGAATGGGATAAACGCCCCTTACCCGTTATGTTCTTTAATGATTTCGATAAGCGGCTGGTTAGATTCTCAAACATAGTGTTATTAAGCGATTCAGAAATATAGGTGGAAGAGCTTTTGTAGAGAAGATAGCTTTACTTTTGCGCCGATTGAGTATGAGGACGATCACCTAGTACACGCCAAAACGAGAAGCGCGCAAAAAATAATCAATCAGGCCCTTTTTAAAATCATCTATTAAGTAAATAGCTTCCGCACAAAAGTCTCAGAGTAAATTGTTAGTGCCAGGCAGTATACAGATGATAAGATGAGAGGCCAAGAATTGGCAGATAAAATGACGATCAAATGACTAACACAAGGGCGACACTAAAAATGAGGGTTTTTAGGGTTGCCCTCAACTTGAACCTCTCTACAGATATATTTCTCGTGACAGTTCTCCCTAAGTTTATTTGCGCCATTTTCTATATCTTACTGGCTACTATGGCTCTATGCGGGAAGCTCTATGCTGACGAGGGTCTTAAAGTAACCATCAATGGTATTGAAGATGAATTACTGGAAAATGTTAGAAATACGCTGACAATCAACCAACTAAAGCATGAAAAAGACCAGAATAAAATAAACGAACAAAATATTAAACGCAGCCATGCAAAAGCCGATGAACAAATAAAACAAGCACTTCGTCCCTTTGGTTATTACCAACCCATTATTGACAAATCCTTGGTCAAGCAAGAAAAAAACTGGTTAGCGCAATACAAAATCTCACCAGGCCCTGCCACTACGATTAATCAGGTTAACATACAAATAGAAGGCCCCGGGAAAGAAGAGAGCACCGTTAAACAATGGCAAGAAAATTCTCTATTAAAAATCGGAGATCAACTAAATCATCCAACCTATGAGGACTACAAACAAAAGCTATACAACGCCTTATTTGAACTGGGCTACATAAACGCGAAATATATACGCTCGGAAATGCGTGTTGATGTTAAAAATAATAAAGCTGATATCGTATTATTGCTGAAAAGTGGTCAACAGTTCTTTTTTGGTGACGTTAAGGTTGAGCAAAATATTATTGACGAAGAAAAAATCAATCGTTTAATTACAGTTGACCGCGATACGCCATTTAACACGGATCATTTATTGGCACTACAACTAAAACTATCAGATACCGGTTACTTTGCTACGACCAGTATTAATATAGAGCGCGATAAAGTTAATGATCAACGCATCCCTGTAACTATCAAAACGGTCCCTACCAAAAAATTAACCTATTCAACCAGTATTGGCTATGGAACTGATACCGGTGCACGTATTGGTTTTAGCATTCATAACAGGAGGGTCAATACTTTAGGGCATCGCTTTCAATCAAGCGCTCAACTTTCTGAAGTCGAAAGTAATATCTCGTCTCAATATATTATTCCCATTAAAAATATTAATACTGAGTATATCGACTTATTTGCCAATATTAATCAAGAAATTGTTAATGATATTGAAGCCACTCAATATAGTATTGGCAGTAGTCTTAATGAAAATAAATGGGGTGGTCGGCGTAGAATTTCGCTAACCTTACTTGAAGAACAATTTTCTTTTGATGACCAGGCAAACAAAACGGCGAACTTATTAATTCCTGGACTCACCTATATTTACAAAGATGCAGATGCTACTTTATTCACCCATAAAGGTTACAGTATTACCACTGATATTCATGGTGGAATAGAGTCTACCTTATCTGAAACCACTTTCTTACACACCCGCTTAAGTGCTCGCTCTGTTTTTCCAGTCACTGATAAAATGCGTTTACTCAATCGCCTGGAGCTAGGTTTTATCGAATCTGATGAATTTTTCGATCTACCACCCTCAGAACGTTTCTTTACGGGGGGCGCGCAATCTGTTCGCGGTTATGCATATAAAGATATTGGCCCCAGAAACGAGTTTAATAATAATGTAGGGGGTGATCACTTAGTTGCAAGTAGTATCGAACTTGACTACCTGCCATGGGGAAACTATGGCTTTGCTATTTTTTATGATGCCGGCGATGTTGCCGATAGTACGGACTTTTCCTTAAAAAAAGCGGCAGGTATTGGATTTCGTTATCGCTCAGTCATTGGCATGATCCGAGTAGATTTAGCACACCCTTTTGATGATCCCGATAAGGATGTGAGGCTGCATATTAGTCTAGGACCCGACTTATAATGAAACTCGCGACAGCCATAAAAAAGGCCATTAAATATACCTTACTGGGGCTATTTGCCTTACTGCTTTTACTCATCATTTTTGCACTGTGGTTAAGCTGCACAGAATCTGGTTTACGCTGGAGTAGCCAGCGCATATTGAGCGTTGCCCCCGGCCTAGAGATTAAGTCAAGTCGTGGACGCCTTATTGGCCCCCTATCCATTGATGGTTTGCACTATAAGAATCAACAAGTGGACATCGACATTGAACATATTCGTTTTAATTGGTTGCCATCGGAATTATTCTATAGCACAGTATCCATCGAAGAGCTTGCGCTAAGAAAGGTTTCAATTAATACACGAGATAATACACCTACAAAAATCCATGATGAGGAACCCACGCCCCCTTCACTTGAAACATTACTCGAAAAATTACAATTACCAATAGCAATACGTTTAAGCAAACTAACAATAAACGATATCAGCTACAACCAACAAACAAAAAATAAGTCAGAAACAGAAGCCCCCCTCACCGTTTCTCATTTTGCGCTTAGCGGGCAAAGCGATTCACAAAAAATACGCATTGATAATATCACTCTCAACAGTTCAATTGCGGATGTAGATGGCATCTTTACACTGAATTTATCAAGAAATGGCAATTCTCAAGGAGAAATAAACTGGCTGGTCAAACCCAAAGATATCGCAGCAATCAAAGGATCAACCACGCTAGCCGGCAATGCTAAAGAATTAAGCATCAACAGCCAATTGAGCCCTCCATATAACTCAACATCATCGATAAGCATTCAATCACTTTTCGACAAACCTCAAGCAGAAGCAAAATTGAGCATTAACAACATTGATACCATACAAATAAAATCCGAGTGGCCAAGTTACACCATAGCGGGAAATATTACGATAGATGGCGAATTAGATGATGCGACCATAAATAGTCAACTACAACTGACGACAAAAACATTGATAAAAGATGAAACAACATCAGCGCAAATCACTACACAGGCAAAATGGAGCAAGCAAAATTTACAGCTATCACTCAATGCAAGTGCAGCCCATCTAATAGAAAATATTCAGCTAAACGGAACGATAAAACCCGCACTATTCACCAACGAAGAAGATAAAGCCTTCGATCTTTCTGTTCACTGGAAAAATTTGTTACCTCCCTCGAATAAAAAATCTTTGTCCCCCTTAACGAGCCCTAAGGGAGAAGCCATGCTAAGTGGTAACTTAAAAAATTATCAATTTAGCCTAACATCACTTTTTGAAGAAGCAAATGGTAAACACGAAAAAGATAAAGAGAATGGAACCTTATTATTATCGGGAGTGGGTTCTCAACAAAGTATCGGTTTAGAAAAAATAACGTTAAGTGGCCTGGCAGGCAGTATGTATGGCTCGGGAAAAATTACATTTAAACCAAGTTTAGAAGCCAACATGACACTTTCTGGAAAAGCACTTAACCCCGGCGTGCTATCACCACAATGGCCTGGAAATTTAACACTTAACCTGGATGTTGACGCACAAACGA
>JBNKUQ010000005.1:0-61707 GCA_050298695.1 Cellvibrionaceae bacterium | reverse complement strand
CAATCTGAGCCATGATCAAACTCTTCAGTTTACAATCATGTTCGATGGCTCACGCTAGCTCCCATACCCCTTTCGGCATATAAAAACAGCACCATCTAATTTTGCTCAATACTAAAACGTAACATCATATAAATGAATTAATGAGTCACTTGTATCGAATAGTTTTATGCTACCAAATGGTAGCTCCATCCAACTCAAGCGCCCACACGCATTGCTTGTTCTTTGTTTTTAAAAAACATGATTTGCGCCAAGCAAAATCATTTTATTTACCCTCCCAATCAAGCCTTAGCTGAACTCGGGGACGCGAATTATACGCCTCTTTTCACCCTTGTAAACCCTTAATTTTAAATATTTTTAAGTGTTTATTTGTGCTTTCGAAAAATTTAAGGGTAAACGCTTTTGATGTCGCTCATTACTGCATCGATCACCGTAGCGAGGCGCGCATTATACGGTGCTTTTTGATTAACGCAACCATTAAAAGACATAAAAAGAGAAATTAATTACCGAGTTAAATAACCCTCACCTAATCCAATGATTTTTCGAACAAAACATATGGAACATAAAGGACTCTCCGGATAGGAAAAGCCTTAACTATAGAGATTACTCTTGACGATAAAACAATCGCTTGCAAGGAGAATACCCCGCAAGCACTGATTATGAGCCTTGATTATTAGCTGACAACTTTTTAGAAAGACGCCAAACCCAAGCAAGGGGACCTGTCGCCGAATAAGTAAGAGCTAATGTAAAAAGTACAAGCGGAGGATTAGCCAAGACCGCAATAAAGACCATTACCGTAATAAACATCGCCAAAAAAGGGACGCGACGGTTTTTATCCAAACCCTTGAAACTATGATAGCGCAAGTTAGACACCATCAATATGCCCACAAAAGCCAACAGCAAGGCAGCAATAACCGATATTGCCATTGTCAATTCTAGACCACTTCCTATCCAGACACCTGAAGCCACTAAAGTTGCAGCGGGGGGGCTCGCCAATCCTGTAAAGTAACGACTATCGGACTCGCCAACATGGGTGTTAAAGCGCGCTAAACGCAAGGCTGCACAGGCGGCAAAGACAAAAGCGGCTGCTAAACCAAATTTACCCAATGGTTGCAGAGCCCAGCTATAGACAACTACTGCGGGCGCCAGACCAAAAGAAACCATGTCAGATAAACTATCGTATTCGACACCAAAGGCACTTTCTGTCTGCGTCATGCGCGCAACACGACCATCGAATCCATCGAGAATTTGTGCCGCAAAAATTGCCCAAGCGGCATGATCGAAATGTCCACCCATCGCTGCGATGATGGCATAAAAACCACCAAAAAGTGCGCCAGTGGTAAACATATTAGGTAAAAGATAGACACCTTTATGCCTAACCTTTTTTCCGTTCTCGGAAACCTCCTCTATGTGTTCATCTAATGGAATAAAACCTTCTTGAGATTGCTCTTCTTTTTTATCGGGATCAGAGCTATCGAGACTAGAACCCTCAGGATTAGTGGTTTCAGAAACAGATTTGATGTGATTAGCCATAGTCATTATTTAAGTTGTACAGACAAAGTCTGCATCATACGCTTATTACTTCATTTAATGAAATCGAAACACCGCTCCTGCGCATCCATGCGCCCACGGGATACGACCGCCAGGGAAGGTGGAAGTGCAGAAAATGCAGGAGCAATTTTCTGCCAAGTACATCCTGTACATGCCCCGTTCCTGCACATCCATGCGCCCACGGGATACCGTACATCCTGTACATAAAAAACGCGGCACCAGTAGTGACTGGGGCCGCGTTTTATAAGTGACAAAATTGGGACTTAGTTTTTGCTCTTATCGATGATTTTAGATGAAGTAATCCATGGCATCATCTCACGTAATTTGGCACCAACTTGTTCAATACCATGGGCCGCATTATTACGACGGTGAGCTGTCATGGATGGGTAATTAGAGGCACCTTCAAGAATAAATTGTTTTGCATATTCACCGGTTTGGATATTCTTTAAGGCTGCACGCATAGCCGCACGAGATTCATCATTGATTACTTTAGGGCCCGTGACATACTCTCCATACTCCGCGTTATTAGAAATAGAGTAGTTCATGTCAGCGATACCGCCTTGGTACATTAAGTCAACGATCAACTTAAGTTCGTGTAAACACTCGAAGTAAGCCATTTCTGGTGCGTAGCCCGCTTCTACCAGGGTATCAAAGCCTGCTTTTACCAGCTCAACACAACCACCACACAATACTGCTTGCTCACCAAAGAGGTCTGTCTCTGTTTCGTCTTTAAAGGTTGTCTCAATGATACCTGTGCGGCCACCGCCCACACCAGAAGCATAAGATAGAGCAACTTCTTTCGCGCTACCTGATGCATTTTGGAAAATAGCTACTAAATCGGGGATACCACCACCATTAACAAACTCTGAACGAACAGTGTGACCCGGCGCTTTCGGCGCAATCATAATGACATCTAGATCCGCGCGAGGAACAATTTGGTTGTAGTGAATTGAAAAGCCATGAGCAAATGCTAAAGTAGCACCCTGCTTAATATTAGGCTCAATCACCTCACGATATAACTGACCCTGAAACTCGTCTGGCGTCAGGATCATCACAAGATCAGCAGAGGCAACCGCAGCAGGAACATCGGCAACTTTCAGGCCATGCGCTTCGGCTTTAGCAACGGATGAAGAACCGGGGCGCAAGCCAACAGTCACATCAACACCAGAATCTTTTAGGTTACAAGCATGGGCATGCCCTTGCGAACCATAGCCAATAATGGATACTTTTTTGTCTTTAATAATTGATAGATCACAATCTTTATCGTAATAAACTTGCATGGTAAAACCCTGTAACAGAATGAATTTGGATAGATTATAGAGAACATCATTTGTTGCGTAAAATGATATATCAACAATACTTTATTCCTATTTGTGAAACAATAAATAGTATATAAATGAAACTCTGGAAAGCCTAAAAGCCAATTTACACGTAATCGCTAGACACACTTAGTGCCACTCTTAGTAGGAAACAGGTGAGAAATGGGGGGGTATTTTGATTTAACGCTGGATACAAGGCAAATGATCTTAAATGTATGGATTTATTGGTATGCCAGCCCACCATCATTAACCTATAATTTTTCAGACTAAGATTTAATATATACTGAAAGCGAACCAATATTAAATGACCACCAAAATTGACGTCATTTTCAACAAAAATAATTAAGACGTCGTGAAAAGCTTGATAATTTTGTTGGCTCTACTGAGTGTTTAGCTATAATTAAGATATTCAAAGGCCCAGCTTACTAACGGAACAGGCATGAGACAGTATCTAAACCATCTTTATACTCTCGTTAATGGGAGAGTTGAGTTAATTGCAACAAGTGACATACTGGACGCAGATGGCAATCCAACTGTAAGAAAGCAAGGCTTAATATCGCCAGAAATATATCCCAAAATTAAATCATTAAACTCTCAGCTAACAATTGAAGAACATATCACCTTTGCTCACCCAATCGACTCAAATGAGCTCCTGCATTTACTTCAAAAAACAATTAAACGAGACTATTCCCTCTGTCAAATTCATGAAAAAATCGGAGATGAAACACAACTTAAAAAATGTTGTGATTACATTTACAATTTCCCCTACGCCAAAGAAATATTGACAGCTTTTAGCATAGAAACACCCGACCTCTTTGACCAGTCGCTAGTATCTTCTTACCTAGCTTGCCTACTTGGACAACATCAGAAGCTGAAAGAAGATGACCTTAATCAATTATTTTTAGCGGCCATATTTCATGATGTAGGTTTATTATTTATTCAGAGAAAAATACGTAATAATACTTCAAGAAAATTTACGGGCGATGAGTGGCGCAAACTGCAGCTACACCCCATCATCGCTGAAAAGATGCTTAGGGAAATCAAAACCTTCCCCAGCTCATCGCGAAAAGCCATTCTAGAACACCATGAAAACGTTGATGGCTCAGGCTACCCTTTTGGTAAAAAGCTTGAAAAAATTTCACCAATGGCATTAATGATTGGCTTAATTGACGACGCCGTTGCAATTTATAGGAAAAAATTTAGGCCCTTTGGTAGAAGCATGTATGATGTCTACCCCATCATACAGATGAATACTCATAACTATCCACAAGATATTATCTCCAGCATGCTGTTTATTATTAAACAAGTACCTATAAGTATCAGCAAAAACATAGAAAAAAGTGTTGTCAAAGACTTAATTGAATACACCTACGAACAACAGCTTTTTATCAATAAAATAATGGATATCATTAAGCAAATTCATCGTAACATTAACGATGACTATGGCATTAAAGCATTAAGGAATTTAATAAACGAGCATAAACAATTAGGCGCCATTATTGACACATCCGGGCTCAATGAGTCAAATTACATCGAGTGGTTACAAAGATTAGATACAGATAAAATACCCGAGCTTTACAATGAAGTAGAACACACCCGGCTGATGCTGGAAGAAGTAATTTATCGGCTGAATAATTTTTATAATCGCACAACGGCTTTTGTTTCAAAAACCTCCTCTGATTTGGCGGATGGCTATAAGGTATTATTACAAATTTATTCTTCTACAACACAACCTACTTTACCTTACTCAATTGTTAACTTTTGGCATCGATAATATGCGATAAGCATATTACTTTAGATAAACCAAGAACATTATGGATACGCGCTCACTTAAACTTTTTCTTCACCTCAGTGAAACTCTGCATTTTGGGCGCACGAGCGAAGCAATGCACATCAGCCCCTCGGCGTTAACACGCACCATTCAACAACTAGAGGAAGACCTCGATACAACATTATTTCTAAGAGATAACCGATCTGTTGCTCTAACACGTGCAGGAAAACTCTTCCAAGAGTACGCTAGAGAATCGTTGAATAAATGGCAACAGTTTCAACACTCTTTAATGGAAGAAACTCAAGAACTACAGGGTAATATCAGCATCTATTGTTCAGTAACCGCAAGTTATAGCTTTTTGTATAACATTCTTAGTAATTTCCGTACGGCACACCCTAAGATCGGTATACGTCTTCATACGGGTGACCCTGAAGATGCCATTGAAAGAATTAAGGCAAATCAAGAGGATGTTGGTATTGCCAGTCGACCAGAACGTTTACCAACGACACTAACCTTCCAGCGTATCGCCACTTCGCCTCTTATCATGATTGCCCCTGGCGGTAGTGATAGCGTTAATTCATGGGAGTCCACCCCAATGATATTGTCCGAAGAGGGTTTGATTCGAAAACGTATCGATACATGGTTTCAAGAGCAGTCCATTAAACCTCTTATTTATGCGCAAGTTGCCGGTAATGAGGCAATAGTGAGTATGGTTAGCCTGGGTTTTGGCGTAGGTATTGTCCCTGAAATTGTGTTGGACAATAGCCCATTGGTTGATAAGGTGACTAGAGTGAAAAATGCTCCTAAACTAGAACCTATTGAACTGGGTTTATGCACGCAAAAAAAGCGTCTACAAAGCCCCATTATTAAAGCGCTATGGAACTCTCTGTCTGCACAGACTATTTATAGCTCCTAGCCTATGCCCAGCTACATATAGGGAAGCAACATGCATATAATATTATTAGTGATTTTGATTATTCTAGTACTATTTTTTTTATCTCAATTTAAAAAAAAATCATCACAACAACCATCAACGCCGAGTCGAGAACTAAACTTTACTCAAAAGATTGCCTTTATCTCAAAGGGAAAATTATTTTATAGAGATTCCGGCAAAACTCATGAATTACATAGCCCATATATACAGAGAATCATCGATAACATAGAGCGCAATAAAGAAGCAAATGCGTGGAAACAAAACACTTCATTAGCCACCTCTTTTACGGGTCGAACAAAAGGGTCGGTTGATGAACAGGTAAATATAAGATTCATATCTGCTGAATTTATTGACGAAGAGAAATTACTTTACTTTTTGGCTGATGAGTCGATGGGAGGACTATTTGAATTTGATTTTACTCATCAACAAGAAAAGCGTTTACTTCACAAGCAAAATCTAACCTACCAAAACCTGGCATACGATCACAGCGCGCACAAAATACTATTTGCCCAACAATATCAAAATGGAATTGGAAATATTGGTATATGTGCAATTGATGGAAGTGATGCGAGAGAATTAACGGGTGGTGACACATTGGATTCTGCTCCATGCTGGATAAAAGATTCTAATAACCAAATTTTATTTCAATCGTCAGGTTTAGCCAGAGGAGAACACGGGCATGTCATTGCCTATGGGCCCTCTGCAATTATGATGCTCGATCTTTCCAATCAAAAAATCACGCCCATTATGGAAAGCAGTCGATTTGATTTTCTATCCCCCAAAGTAGCGAAAAACGGTGACCTATATTTTATTAGACGCCCTTATACACAACCCAACTATTCCTACGGCAATGCATTTATCGATGTCATTGCACTGCCTTTTAGACTATTGCGCACACTCTTCCATTACTTAAACTTTGTTTCTTTAGTCTATAGCGAAAAACCATTAACTAGTGCTTCAGGTCCAAAAGTCACTGCCGACTTAAAAAATATTTTGTTAAAAGGAAAACAAGTTAACGCTGAAAAAGCACTAAGAACAGAAAGTAGGGTCAACGGCATTCCATCTTTAGTGCCTAGAAGCTGGCAGTTAATTCGAAAATCTCGAAGTGGAGAAGAATCTACGGTTGCATCAAACGTTGCTTCTTTTTATTTAGCCAATGATGACGCGGTGGTATATTCCAATGGTTTAGGTGTTTTCAAGGTAAATAGCAATAGCCACCAGGTGATATTTAGTGGCGATCTAGTGAATGAAATTTGTATTGAAACAAAAGTAGAAACAAAAAAAGCTCTCTAGCTGTGAATATAAACTCCATAAACGAACACTCTGGGCGAGTATAACTAGGGTGTGTATGTCTTTGTATCAGTAACAACACCATCCGTATCAACCGTAACTGCTTCGCCTCGGGCAGGACGTGTTACTTCGACAGCATTCACGCTTACCGTGAAGCTTTTATTTTCAGGCGGTGGTGTAGTGCCCCCTGAGCCACTACCGCCGCCTCCGCCACAAGCGGTTAAGGCCAAACATGCGAGTAGTAAACAAAGTTGTTTTTGTTGTGCTCTCATTTTTTCCTCAGCTTAAAAGGTGTAGTAAACAAGTAACTGGGTACGACCCAGTGGCAAGGCATAGGGCCCGGGACTAGTAAATGTAAATTCGATAGTGCCATTGTCTGCGGTATAAACACCCGTCGCCAGAGGTGTTGACATATCGGGGTTACCATCGTTATTCATATCACTGTAGAGAGATACTTGTGCGATATCGTTAACTTCATCCATAGTGCCTGCACTGGATAAAACTAAGCGATTAATCACGGCATCATTGGTATTGCTTTCTATAACAAAGCTCATCACCAATTGCTCACCACTGTTATTCCCGTAGGTGCTAGGCGTATTAACATCACCGAGTTCAATTGTCACCGTAACAATGACGGAAACACCACCTGGATCTTTAATGACTCCATCGGCGATACCATCGGCATCGTTTAAACCACCATCGCGCATACTGAGCTGAACACACTGATGACCGGCTGTTAGGCCCGCTGTATATGCGGGATCACCAACCGCTGGGCATTCATCGGCAAACATTGGCGCAGACGCAACCGCATCCCCCTGACTGATATCAAAATCTTGCCAGCCGCTATCAGGGGTATATTTTCGGTAAACGGCATTAGCGGGTATCGCTGTGGCTTGCGGGATTACGATACTAACCATCTCGCCAGGCGTCATATTGCGGATCTCAAAATCGATAATGCCTGAGGGGAAGAATTTACCACTGTCGTCACCATTAATCACTGCCGAACCGCCATCACCAAAATCCATGACGTCCTCAAGAGTGATGGTGGCGTCACTGCTACCAGCGGAGAAGGCAGCAGTACCAAGCACAAGCTGTATACCATCAGGCGCTTTTATCACGCGACCAGCATTATCAATGGGTAATTCCGTTGGCTCGATACTGGTATCAAGGTAGTTAGGGATGCCATCGTTATCGCCATCATCCGTTCCTTCAAACGCATCGGATTGACCATCACCATCGGAGTCTTCGTCGCCAAGTTGAGCAATAACTCGAATCAATGCGTTGCGCTCGGAACGATTGCCCGCGCTATCAACCGCACTAAAAGTCACACCAGTAATACCTATAGGCAAACTATTCGGCGCATTATTGCTAACAGCTAGAACACCATCTTCGATATCGTTAGCTGTAACCGTATTAATGAGCGATACCATCTCAGAGCTAGTCAGTGCTAGACCTTGAGCATCACTCGCCTCCAATGTGTATTGTGTTGCCGATAGGTAAATTGACGGTGGGTTATCAATCACAATAGTTACCGTAGCCGTGGTACTAGCTGTATTTGCATAAGCATCTGTGGCTGTAAAGGTAACCAGGGTAGATGTGCCGCGCTCAAATGAAGCAGGAGCATCGTTGGAAATAGTATCTATCGCTACGCTACTTGTGGTGCTGACACCCGACAAGAATGAACTGATACCTAAGTGAGTTTGATTGAGACTAGACTCAAGAGTGGCAATACGAATATCCGCTGGTGGAACCAAGGTGCCATTATTAACTCGAACCGTAGCCGTTGTGCTTACACGATTACCCGATGGGTCCGCTCCGGTAAAGGTGACTACTGTTGGCGTGCCCACTGAAAAGATAGTGGGTGCATCATGAGTAATGATGACATCGGCACCAGAGCCATCCGTCGCTGTTGCACCATTCAGGAATGCCACTATTTCAGGCACGGTTGCGGCAAGACTATTGCCAAAGGTATTGAGCGTAATATTTGCAGGGGCGGTAATGGTCGGCGCGCCTACATCCACAAGGGTGACCGTTGACGTTGCACTGGAACTGTAACCAGCTGCATCAGTCGCACTGAATATTACATCAACAGGTGCACCCAAATTGAAAATAGTAGGCGCATTATTGCTTTGGCTTTGAATAGTGACGCTTTCTGTCGTTATAGCACCCGCCAAAAAGGTAGCGATCAATGGGTTAGCACTCGTCGTTGAATTACTCTCAACAGGTACATTGATACTAGCGGGCGCAACAAGGGCCCCCTGGGTGACGGTAATCGTTGCCGTAGTTGATGTGGTATTGCCTTCACCATCTTCAGCGGTAAAGGTAACGATTACTGGCGCACCTACAGGAAATTCAGTCGGGGCATTATGGGTAATGGTAGGAACAAGACCGGAATTATCTTCAGCCGTTGCTCCCGATAGAAATGCACTGATTGGAGCATAGCTCGCCGGCAAACTATCGCCAAAGGTAGAAAGACTGATATTAGTCGGTGCGGTAATGGTGGGATCTCCCGCATCGATAATACTGATAGTAGATGTTGCAGTACCTGTCGTACCGGTAACATCCGTAGCAGAAAACTCGATAGTGACGGTTTCGCCCAATGCAAAATTATCTGGGGCATTATTAGTGATATCACCGACAATATTGACCCCTTCCGGAACCACTGCAGCAGCAAGGAAGTTAGCAATGCTCACATTAGATTTGGAGACACTGCCAGCTTCAGTCGGCACTTGTACTGCAGCTGGTGCAATCAGGTTTTCCTGGGTAATAGTCACCGTTGAAGTCGCCGTATTTTGATTACCCGCTTGATCTTCCGCTGTAAACGTAACAGTAACCGGCGTACCTGCTGCAAAATTTGCTGGTGCATTATGGGTAACACTAATGTTTCCACCCGAATTATCTGAGGTATTAGAACCCGCTAGAAAATCTGCAATGGCTTGATAACTACTAGATACACTACTGCCAAATGTTGATAGGCTGATTGGGCTAGGAGCGGTAATTTGTGGCGCGCCAGAATCAGTGACGGTAAGCGTGGCACTTACTGGCGTAGCATTGTTGCCCAAGGTATCAGTCGCAGTGAATGTCACGGTTACCGTACCATCGCTTAGGTTAAAACTGCTGGGGGCATCATGACTTTCGCTAGCAACGCTGACACCATTGGTAACGCTGGTGCTCGATAGGAAATTTTGTATTCGTGTATCGGATGTAGGGATACCAGTTTCATCAGTGGCTAAAGATAAATTGCTTGGGGCAATCAACGCACCTTGTGTAACGGTGACCACAGCGGTATCTGTTGCAGTATTACCGGTGGCATCTGTCGCAATAAAGGTCACGACTGTGTCACCCACACCAAACGAAGATGGCACCCCCTCGCGAGTAACCGTCACTTGACCCGAATTATCTGAAGCAACTGCTCCCACAAGAAAATCACTGATAGCGGTGTAAGTGGCGGGCACACTACTACCAAAGGTAGATAGCGAGAGATCAGCAGGAGCACTAACCTGTGGCGAGCCTATATCCGTCAAATTCACTTTTGCGTTAACAGGTATCGCTTCTTCGCCCATGGCATCTGTCGCCGTAAAGGTAACGGTAATAGTGCCATCGCTCAAGGCGAAAAAGCTGGGAGCATCATTGCTTTGATTACTCACCAAAACTCCCTCTGTCACAGTTGTGCCGTTTAGAAAATTTTGAATTTGTGCGTTAGATGCAGCAATTCCTGTCTCATCGGTGTTCAGGGATAAGTCGCTTGGAGCGACCAAGGCACCTTTAACGATGGTAACATCAGCCGTATCTTCTGCTGTATTGCCAGCGGCATCAGTGGCAGTAAAGGTAACGGTTGTTGTACCCACAGGAAAAACAGCTGGCGCATTGTGGGTGACGGTAACAATAGTGGAATTGTCACTAGCCGTAGCACTGTTTAGGAATGCACTGAGCACCGAATAGGATGCAGACACGCTATCACCAAAAGTAGCAATTTGAATATCCGCTTGATTGGAAATGGTTGGGGCTTCGCTGTCATCAGAATTAACGGTGGCGGTTCGAGTAAAGACTTGGCCGGTCTGCGCATCAACTATATTCGCATTAACGGTAAAAACTTCGGCGGTCAATGGTGTAAATGTCATGCTGCCACCGGTGACGGGAGGAGCAACCGTTGCAAGATCACTGGTCACATCTGTGCCCGACTCATCCAATATCGTCCAGGTAATGGCAGCCGTTTGATCGTTGCCTTCCTGATCACCCGCGCTAGCATTAAATGTCAATTCTGCGCCGGGTAAGACATCGGTACTCAGGGTGTCGATATTGAGGAACTGACGTTGGCGATATTTACCCCAACCTGGCACAAGATCACTAACATCAATATTCAGCGGTGTTCCTTCATCGGTGGCAGTAGCTAAGATAGTTTCAACATCATAGAAAAAGGGTTCTTGGCCAAAGTTACCACGCTGAACGGCAGCAGCAAGTCTACTAAAATCCTCCACTTCACCCGCATTACCATAAACCATAGGGAAAATAGCGTCAGCACTGGGGTAGTCATCCAAGGTCATGTACATCTGTAAGCCACTGCTACCAATGACATAAACGATAGGATCATCAGTCCGATAATCAACAGCATAACCAATATATTCATCGTTATTTGCAAAGAGGCCTTGGAATACCAAGTTGCGCCATATGGTATTACCTAGAAGCATATTGACTGACATCGAGGCTCCCGGCGCCTCTGGATCTGAGAAATCTGGGGCGGCAGTCACGCAGCAGTAATCATCAATTTTTTCATCTGGATTAATAAGACCAAAACCCATATCTGCATCAAACAATGCATGACCTTCCCAATAACGGAACTCACCCTTCATACCTTGATTCGCCCGAATGGCGGCTTTACCACCTACGGGCAAATAACTAACACTTAAACCATCATCAGAGGTCGTTACGATATTGGATGTTTTTGTTGCTTCAAAAACGAATTTAACATCATCTTGATGGGCTTCAATCCCTATCGGTGTATTCACAACAAGAGGGTCTGTTCCATTGTCCACTTCATAGCCATCGGATAGACCATCAGCGTCGCTGTCATGGTTTGCGGGATCAGTGCCTGCGGCCAGCTCTTCAGTGTAAGTCAAGCCGTCCTGATCTTGGTCTAGAGTATCGCCACCAACAGATGGGTGAACATAAAAGCCAACGGAAATGGAGCTAGTCAGACCGATAGCGTCTGTTACTTGAGCACTTAACTGATAAATACCCGGCGTTGATGTGGCTGGGGAAATACTACTACCACTACCAATGGCAACACCATCGAGATACCAATTCACATTGCTGGAAAGGTCGTTGGCTAGCGCATCACTTGCCGTAGCATGAAAAGTTAAAGAGGCATCCTGAGCAACTAACTGATTACCCTCTGTAATTGCTACACTCGGTTTGGCTTGGGAAACGGGCCAGCCATATTCGAGAACTGACTCAAGGTTATAAATACGAGAACCCAAAACAGAAATTGGATCCCAACCGAAATCCGCGCCATTGTCACCACCAAAATTTAGACGATACTGAGCGCCACTTGCAGCGATTACATATATATAGATGGGTTCAGTGACCGTTAAATTCCGTTCTGGCGTGATGGAAGCAACTGATTCTGGAGTTTGCTCAAAGATATCATTGCCAATAAAGTGAATGGTCGGCGTGGCTCCACGATAGTCCACAGCAATTCCAACGACCCCGACATAGACATCAGATGTCACCCCCATTTCGGGATTATTAGCGATAAACGTTTCTAGGTCATCGGTTGTTGTCAGCGGCACATCAGCAGTCGCAATACCAATAGCAAAGCCATACTGAGCTTGTAGTTGCTCTAATTCAAAATAGAAGAATCCATCGCCAGGACTGATAGCACCAGTAGACCGAAGGCCATATAAGTTAGGGCCTGCAGACTCAGAAATCAGAGCATCAAGGTTGTTATTTGCAAGGGTAATATTGCTATCTTTATCAACATCACTCCAAGTTACAATGCCATCTGCAGGCGCTGCCGAAGTAAATTGAGAGATACTGCCAACAGCAAGAAAAGCGATACAAAATACTAGAAAACGTGCCATATATGAGGGGAGAGGTAATGCAAAAATATGCACCATCGCTTGACGCTCCTTCAAAAAGCGTGAACCATATCACAAAATAAAGAGAGGTTGTACAATTAATCAGCATTAACCATAAGTTTTATCATGTTAATACAAATTATTTTATATTGTATTCCTTAATTACATTTAACGATTAATTTGCCCGGGAGAGAGTCTAAAAACTATTCCCGGGCAAATCCACCTAATAAGGGTAGTCTTATCCACAATTAAAGTTTCAGGATCTTTTCACCTCGGCTAATACCCGATACTCCCGTTCTCACCACTTCGAGAATAACTGACTCGCCCACAGCCTCAATAAAGGCCGTCAATTTGTCTGAGTCACCCGCCAATTGAATAGTATAAGTGGCCTGACTTACATCAATGATTTGACCGCGGAAGATGTCCACACAACGTTTAATCTCCTCACGTGCACCACCGGTTGCGCGCACCTTAATCATCATTAGTTCACGCTCAATATGAAAGCCTTCCGTTAAATCGACTAGCTTTACTACATCAATAAGTTTATTGAGGTTTTTAGTGATTTGCTCAATCGCACGATCATCACCAATGGTAGTCAGTGTCAAACGCGATAGCGATGAGTCCTCTGTGGGCGCAACATTTAGAGTTTCAATGTTATAACCACGTTGAGAAAACAAGCCAACAACACGAGATAAAGCACCAGGTTCATTTTCCATTAAAACTGAAATAATACGTCGTTTCTTGCTCATGCCGTACGCTCCGTTTTGCTTAATTTCATATCACCTACAGAGCCTAAGGGAATTTGCATCGGATAAACGTGCTCATCAGGATCAACATAAATATCCATAAAGACAACGCGATCCTTCATGGCAAAACACTCTTCAAGCTTTTGCTTGAGTTCTTCACGCTTGGTGACTTTAATACCAACATGGCCATAAGCCTCAGCCAATTTAACAAAGTCAGGCAATGAGTCTTCGTATAAAATTTCGGAATAGCGGCTATCGTAGTTCATATCCTGCCACTGTTTGACCATACCCAAGGCTTGGTTATTGATATTAATAATCTTGATGGGCAAACGATACTGCGTACAAGTTGATAATTCTTGTATACACATTTGCACACTCCCCTCACCGGTAATACAAACTACGGTTGCATCGCGATCCGCAAATTGTGCGCCCATGGCCGCAGGAATACCAAAACCCATAGTTCCCAAACCACCGGATGTGACCCAACGACGCGGCTTATCAAACTTATAGTATTGGGCAGCAAACATTTGGTGCTGCCCAACATCTGTCGCAACAATAGCCTCACCTTTAGTCACTTCGTATACCGCTTGAACCACTTCTTGCGGTTTTAGCATTTCTCCAGAAGTATCAAAACGGTTTCGTGTATAAAGACCGTGATTTTCTCGCCACTCGTTAATATCATCCCACCAAGAAGAGAGAGCCGCTTCGTCAATTTTATCTTTGCTGCTTTTAATCAGCCTCAACATTTCGGTCAATACTGCTTCTGCCGGTCCCACAATCGGAATATCAGCCGGAATGGTTTTTGATATAGAAGCCGGATCAATATCGATATGAGCAATCGTTGCATTGGGGCAAAACTTATCTAGGGCATTGGTAACGCGGTCATCAAAACGCGCACCGACGGCAAAAATAAAATCGCTATTGTGCATAGCCGTATTCGCCTCATAAGTGCCATGCATACCCAGCATACCTAAAAACTGCTTATCGGTACTTGGGTAGGCACCAAGCCCCATCAAGGTACTGGTGACAGGATAATTAATATGCTGTGCTAATTCAGTAATAAGCTCTGGACTGTGACCATGTATCGCACCGCCACCAATATAAATTATCGGTTGCTTCGCAGCCAACATCGCTTTCACAGCTTTTTTAATCTGCCCACTGTGGCCTTTCTGAACAGGGTTATAAGAGCGCAAACTAACAGATTCGGGGTATTGGTAGGGAACCTTAATATGCGGATCGGTAAAATCTTTAGGCACATCGATAACAACAGGACCAGGACGCCCCGAGCGTGCAATATAGTAGGCTTTCTTAACAATAGACGGTATATCAGCAGGGTCTTGCACCAAGAAACTGTGTTTAACAATGGGACGGGAAACGCCGATCATATCGGTTTCCTGAAAGGCATCTTCACCGATTTTGCTACTGGGAACCTGACCGGAAATGACGACCATGGGAATCGAGTCCATAAAGGCCGTCGCAATACCCGTAATAGCATTGGTTGCACCGGGGCCAGAAGTAACAAGTACAGAGCCCACCTTACCGGTGACACGAGCGTAGGCATCAGCCGCATGTGTCGCCGCTTGTTCATGGCGAACCAGTATATGTTTTACTCTATCTTGTCGAAATATCGCATCATAAATATGTAACGCCGCACCACCAGGGTAGCCAAAGAGAGTTTCAACACCTTCATCAGCCAGTGCGCGAATAAGCATATCTCCGCCAGAGAGCATTTCCACGTCATTTTCCTCTTACTGTCATGTTTTTAAATTAAATAACACTATAGAAAAACATAAGCATTGACGGCCCCAAATAGCATAGAGGGCAGCAACGATGGTTTTTCACATAGCATTTTCGTTTTGCGTTTTGTCTTTCTAGTCGGCAAGACCAGGGAAATAAACCCAGTTTGCCTGCGGAAGGGGCCATGAACTAACCGGTAAGTTAGCAGTTCAGGAGAAGTTTCAAGGTCAGCGGTAACTAACTTAAAACAACTCATAAACCTCAGTTGGAGTGACGGTTTACGCCTCACACCGCGGATGGTTCAAAAATGAACCTGTCGAGCAAGTATAATGATTATTCCTGCTTTCGCAAGCCTTAAAATGTTCACTACCCTTAGGAATTTCGCTAACAGAGACACGAGTAAACTTTTTGTAAACAAATGGCTTAGCTTGTCACAAATGACATTTTTTCCGATACAGTAATGAAAAGAAATTACGATTTTCCCCCAGATATTGAAGAGGAAAAACATCATGCATGCACAATTAAAGAAAATATTCACTCTGGTGGGAGGCTTATTGATTGCTCTTATGGGATGGACAACAACGGGAGAACAGATGAAAAGTATCATTACGACAGAAACATTGGGTGGCGAGGAGCGATATCTGATCTACACCAGCACCGACAAACCCATATATCGAACCGGAGAAAACGTATACCTACGTAATATTTTTCTTAATGCGAAGGACAATACTCCCATTAATCATGGATATGCGAATATTCACCTTAAAATTCGTGGCCCGAAAGGCGATATCGTTTTTCAGCAACATGCGCAAGCCGACGAGAGTAGCGCCGGCGTTAAATGGACCGTTCCAGAAGGGACACCTGGCGGCCAATATACCGCCTTAATTTCTAGCCCAAGCCTTGGCTCACCAGAAACTGAGCGTACGTTTGAGATTCGTGCTTACCGAGCCCCTCGCCTTAAAAACCAAATTGAATTTACCCGTGAAGGCTATGGTCCTGGCGATACCGTTCAAGCCGCCATCCAAACAGAACGTGCAGAAGGAGGCGTACCTAAAGGCGCTAAGATCACCGTTATCGCCCGTGTTGACGGCAAAGAAGTCTTTAAAAAAGAAGGCTTAACTATAACGGAGCATGGCAACTTATCGACAGAGTTTACATTACCTAAAAATATTACCGTGGGCGATGGCAGTATTGCCTTTGTTATTGAAGACGGAGGCGTTGTTGAAACGGCCAGCAAAACCATTCCCATTCTGTTGCAAACATTGGATATTCAATTTTATCCTGAAGGTGGAGATCTTATCGCAGGTTTAGAAAATCGTGTTTATCTACAAGCGACTCGCCCCGATGGCAAGCCTGCTGATATTAAAGGCCGTATTGTTAAACTCAAAGACAACAAACCCAGTAAGAAAGCAGTCGCCAGTATTAGCACCTCACATGAAGGCAGAGGAATTTTCCGCTTTACCCCTGATGCAGAGTCTACTTATGTACTGGTCTTAGATAAACCCTCGGGCATTACCAAGGAATTTTCACTACCCGCTTCACATGCCGCTGGCACTGTCATTAAAAGTTTAGAACGTGTATTCGAAAACAAAGAAAAAATTCGTATTCAAATTGACTCCAATGACTCAAATACTCCGCAAAAAATTACATTGTATAAAAGAGAAAAAATTCTCGACGACAAACAAATAACACTTAAAAAAGGCAAAGATATTGTTGCTTTAGACCCCAAGGACAGTGAAGGTGTTTTAATGGTTACCGTGTGGGATAAAAACGGAAAACCTGTTGCAGAACGCTTAGTCTATCGCGCACCTAAATTTGCACTGAATATTGATATCGATGCCGGTGAAGGCCCCTTTATACCTGGCGCGCCCATTACCTTAGATATCACTACAACCGACGAGAATGGAAAGCCTGTTGAAGCCATTGTTGGCTTGACGGTTACGGATGACACTGTTCTAGAGATGATCGAGAAACGAGAGCAAGCACCTCGCTTACCTGTGATGGTATATCTAGAAAATGATGTACAAGATCTCGCCGATGCACAGTTTTATCTCGACGAAAATAATCCCTTAGCACATCAAGCTTTGGATTTATTATTGGGGACTCAAGGCTGGAGACGATTTATTTTAATCGACTACGATCGTATTAAAAACGAGTATTCCCCTCATGCGCAAAGAGCGCTAGCCCAACAGCAAACACAAGTTGTTCCACCGATACCCCGTGCCGCGTGGGCGATGCCAGAAGCGGAAGTTAATGAGGCTTTTGTGCTAGAAAAAACCCAAGTGCAAGCGGCCCCCAAAATAAAAAGAAAAGAGGAAAAAGCATTAGCGAACATGGAAGTCGTCATGGAAGCACCCATGGCAGAACTGAGAGCGGCACCTAATATGGCAATGGCTGAACCCGTAATTATGCAAGATAGGATACAGCCACTCATTATCGTTCGCGAGTATGCCTACAAGGCTCGTCCTAATCGACAAGCAAACGATCGCACGGATTTTACCGAAACCCTTTATTGGCATAAGGGAATTCGTACCGATGCTCGTAGCGGCAAAGCCAGTGTCTCCTTTGATTTATCTGATAGCATCACAAGCTTTAGGGTGATGGCAGACAGCTTTGGCCGCAATGGCGCATTGGGCAGCAAGGATCATATGATCCGCTCTGTAGAACCCTTTTATATTGAGCCTAAAATGCCACTGTCTGCTACCGCCGGTGATGTTATCGAATTACCCGTTGCACTGATAAATGCAAGCGACAAAATCATCGATAAGGCCAATATTATTGTACAAAGTGAAGGGCTTCGTATTGTCCAGCCTACGCCGTTATCACTGGCGCCTGGTGAACGCGCTCGACAGATCGTACGCATCAATACGGACCAAGCTGGCAGCTACACTATAAAACTAAATGCTGCTGCCGGAAGCTACAGTGACAGTGTTACCCGTGTATTAAATGTTAAACCCAAAGGCTTTCCTATCGATATTCATAAAGGTGGTTTATTAGGGCCACAATCCAACATGGAAGCACGCATTAGCATTCCAGAGACGATTGAAAAAGGCAGTTTAAAAACAAGTATCAAAATTTTTCCTTCGCCCTTAGCGAATATGGAAGAAGCATTAAATGCCTTACTCCGTGAACCCTATGGCTGCTTTGAACAAACCAGCTCAACCACCTATCCACTGGTGATGGCACAACAATACTTTATCAGCCACCAAGGCATTGCACCCGAAAAAATTAACCAAGCTAAAACGTTATTAGATAGAGGCTATAAAAAATTGATTGGCTTCGAGTCTAAAGGCAATGGTTATGAATGGTTTGGGGCCAACCCGGCGCATGAGGCACTTACTGCTTATGGCCTTATGGAGTTTGTTGATATGTCTAAGGTCATGCCGGTTGATAAAACGATGATTGAACGTACTCGACAATGGTTACTGGACAGACGAAACGGACAAGGCGGTTTCAAAAAAAATGAAAAGGCACTGGATAGTTTTGGACGTGCACCGGAAGTAACAACCAATGCATATATCATTTGGGCATTACTTGAAAGCGGTGAAAACCCAAATACTCTGCGCAAAGAAATTGCCGAAATAAAAGAACAGACACTTAATACCAAAGATAACTATATTGTCGCGCTTGCCGCCAATATTTTTCACTTAAGTGGTGATACGCAAACGGCGAATATCTTATCCCAAAAATTAGCCGATGCAGTTAATAAAGAAGGTGCCATTGAAAACGCGATAACATCGATCACTCGATCCGGCGGCGATGCCCTGCGCATCGAAACCACGAGTTTAGCATTATTGGCCTGGTTGAAAAATGATGCGCAATGGGCCGCACAAGTAGAGCATTCTATGAAATGGTTGTTTGAACGCAGTAAATCTGGACGTTTTGGCTCGACTCAATCGACGGTCCTCGCACTCAAAGCAATTAATGCTTACGACGCAGCAAGAGCAAAACCCAAACAGGCGGGTTCTGTTCAATTATTAATTAATGGTAAGGCTTTTGGCAAAGCCGTTGACTTTAGCCCTGAATCCAAAGGCGCGATATTGTTGCCGGATTTTTCTGCCGCCTTAACACCTGGTGAACATACGCTTTCTCTGGTGATGACAGATGGCAGCAAAATGCCTTATGCACTAGAAGTCACTTATCACACGAGCTTACCCACTAGCAGTAAAGAAAACGCGATAACATTGAAAACTACACTGAGTAAAAACACGATTAAGGAAGGTGAATCACTGGAAATGCAAATAGATTTACAGGTATCGGAGCAGGACGCACCCACACCCATCGCTATTATTGGTCTCCCCGCAGGGGTGGAAGTCCGTCATGATCAACTTAAAGAACTCGTCGGCGCCGATCGTATTAGCGCCTATGAAGTTATAGATAAAGAAGTGATCTTATATTGGCGAGCATTAAAGGCCAAAGAAAAGGTTCGTCTTCCCTTGCAGTTAACCGCAGCAATACCCGGCACTTACACTGCACCGGCAAGTCGCGCTTATTTATACTACACCGATGAACATAAACAATGGGAAAAGGGAGAAAGCATTACCATTAAGGCCCGATAGAAACCTGGCAAAATCCCAATACGGTAATTCGTATTGGGATACATAGCCCTAAGCTCTGATCACTCCTTGGATTTCTTTTTAATAACTAGAATAGTAAATGCTTCACATATAACGAGGGGTATTGAGAAAAAATTCTTATTTACGAAAAAATCATTAAGACCATGGGAATGGCAATAGCCGATAACAGTGTTTGAAAAGTAATGATTGTCGCCATTAGCTCGTAGTCCCCTCTGAGTTGCCGGGCAAGCACATAAGATGCTGTTGCTGTTGGCAAGACGGTCAGTATTAATAGAGCATTGCGAATATTTGGCTCAACATCCAAAAGACGACAAAGCCCCATCGCAATTGCTGGCATTAATAAAAATTTTGCAACGCTGGCAATAACTAAAGGCTTTATCGCAGAACTAATCGCATTAAGCGTTAACGCCGCCCCAACGGTTAACAAGCCCAAAGGTAAAGCCGCTCTCGAAAAAATATTAAGTGCCTCAAGAATTACAGCAGGCACGGGAATATTGGCTATATTCACCCCCATTCCTATAACACAAGCCAATATTAACGGGTTGGTTATTAAAGATTTGAGAATACGTTTAGGTGTATTACCTGTACTTTGGTGGTTGTAATATTCGAGTACGAGCACACAACAAACATTGATCACAGGAATCATGATGGAAGCAAGAATCACCGCAATCACAAGACCATCTGTCCCATAAAGTGATTGCGCAAGCGCAAGGCCAATGTAGGTATTAAAGCGAATCCCTCCTTGGTAAACCGAAGTAAAGGCAGCATTGTTGAAGTGCAAAAATGGCCTAACAACAATAAATAATACGCTTACACACAAAAACAATAACAAAATAACAACAAGAGGCTTAAAAAAAACAATATTAGCTAAATTAGCAGCGGCCATTTTGCTGATCAGTAAGCAAGGGAAAAGGACAAAGTAGGTTATTTTTTCCGCTCCACGCCAAAAACCATCATCGGGAAAACGAAAACGACGACAAAGATAACCACCTATGATGATAATAAAAACAGGAATAACTGCAAGAACCGCTGCCATATGACGATAATCCGATAACGACTAATTCATAAACGCTCAATCATTCGCCACGTGGCCAATACGCAAAGGGAACGACTGTATCGGCTGGTTTTAGTGCTCGCAATGGCGCAGCAGGCTTACCTAAATAAATAAAACCAATGATGGATTCACTATCAGAGAGCAATAAACGCTCCTTGAGTGTTGAATTATAAGCAAGAGCCCCCGTACGCCAGTATGCCCCCAAACCTAGCGTATAAGCCGCATTAATCATATTCTGCACGGCAGCTCCGGTTGTAATTTGCTGCTCTATCTCAGGGACTTTAGAGTGTGGTCGATGGCAGGAAATAGCAATAACGATCATTGGTGCTCGTAGAGGTAAGTTTTCAATTCGCTGTAACTGCTCAATCGTAAGCGTTGCATCTTGCTCCAACGATGCCTCTCTAAACAACGCCCCCAGTGCAACTAAATCTTCATTACCACTAATGACCAAAAACCGATAAGGTTTTAGCATGGCATGATCTGCCGCTCTCGCAGCAGCTCGGAATAGCTGATCGAGTTCAGCCTCCGTTGGCGCAGGCTCAGCAAGGCGGGCGCTGGAAACTCGTTGACTCAAAAAATCGATCGGTGTCATGAAAGTTAACTATCTCTATGGTTTATTTTAAACGTTTAACTGCTATCATTTACAAGGAACTTGTTGCAAAACAATAAGATTCACTACTATTAACCCAACCAGTCTTTACCCAAAGTCTAATATAAATCACTAAGGCGCTATGTACTATACCCCCGTCGAAGATAGCTCGTTTAAAGAGCTTCCGCCTCTCTATCAATATTACTTTCGAGTATTGCTGAGTTTTTCGGCTAGTGCGGCACTTATAGGTCATGACCTTTCAATGAAGTCAGGGATTGACATCAGTTCCCTACTTGTCTCATTAACGCTACTCGCTTACTGTGGTTTGAGTTATTGGTTAGTGTTTTTACGCCAAGAGAAAAACATCATTAATGCCAGCTCACTAGCCGTAGCAGATGGTTTGTTAATCACTTTAGCAATTTCGGAATTAAATTATACGCCTTGGCCCAGTTTACTATTATTGGCCTTATTGCAGTTCAATGCATTGTCACAGGGCGGTATCAAGCGCTGGCTGGAAGTGAATTTGGGTGTTTTAGTTGGCCTTATGCTTGGATTTTTTCTGCTGGATAATCAAAACATTCACTATGAGAGCAATCCACTGCTCAATACTGTTATTCTGATTGGTGCATTTGCCTACTTATGCTTATATGGCATGTATTCATATAAGTATCAACAACAACTGATACACTCAAACCGTACACTTCAACGCGACAGCGAAACATTTAGAGCACATGCCTACAAGCTCTCCCGATACTTACCGGCGCCGGTTAATGCCATGCTCAAAGGACAAAATAGCATTTTAGAAACGGAGAGAAAACGTATTACCGTATTTTTCTCTGATATCGTTGGGTTTACTGAACTGAGCGAAGAACTGGAAGCAGAAACCTTAACAGAACTACTGAATAGTTATTTATCTGAAATGAGTAAGGTGGCGAATCGCTTTAATGGCACCGTCGATAAGTTTATGGGCGACGCGATTATGGTTCTATTCGGTGATGATAAAAATAGCTCCCAGGGAATTAAAAAAGACGCCATACAGTGTGTATCCATGGCCATAGCCATGACAAAGCGCATGCGCGAACTGCAACCTCACTGGGCGGAGATGGGCATTAAAAAACCATTGGAAATTCGTATTGGCATTAACTCTGGCTACTGCACCGTAGGCACCTTCGGCACCAACAAAAATTTGGATTATACGGCTCTAGGAGCCCATGTGAATCTCGCTAGCCGTTTAGAATCTGCGGGTAGCCCTGGCAATATCCTTATTTCTCACGAAACGTGGGCCCTGATAAAAGATGTTATTTTATGCCGTGATAAAGGACAAATTAAAGCAAAAGGGTTTTCTTATCCGATACAAGTGTATGAAGTGGTTGATCACCGGAAAGAATTAGGCGGTAATCAAAGTTATCTTTCAGAAACAATGGAAGGGTTTTCACTACATCTGGACTTAGAAAAAGTGAAGAATTACGATAAAACTAAAGTGGTCGATAGTTTAAAAATGGCTATCAAAAAGCTGACAAGTAAGAATATTCACTAACTTTTTTACTGCCGCTGGATTCTCATCGATTTAGACGACGTTATTAAAAGTGAAGTCTCCTCCTCCGCCCGATTCGTTCTTAAAGGATTAATATCCAGCCCACCTCGTCGAGTATAACGCGCATAAACCGTTAAATTTTCTGGCTGACAGTATTTTTGAATATCACAAAAAATTCGCTCCACACAGTTTTCATGAAAATCCTGATGTCCACGAAATGAAATAATATAAGCAAGTAAACTTTCAATATTAATGTGCTGACCACTGTATTCAACGAATAAGCTTGCCCAATCAGGCTGCCCTGTTACCGGACAATTGGTTTTTAACAAATGGCTATAGAGACACAGATCATCAACATACTGGCCGGAATCAATACGCAGTAAAGAGACGTTAGGCTCATAATTAACGATATCTATATCGATATTATCAATACATCGGCCAGGTAGATTAGCTAGCGCTAAAGCGGGTTCATCCATAGTATAAAGACGTAAACGACATGCTTTACCCGATGCTAGTGACAAATCTGACCGAAGCGTCTGTTTTACTTGATCTTCACTCTCAAAACGCGTTTGATTTAGTGAATTTAGATAAAGCTTGAATGACTTTGATTCAATAATATTTGGGGAGTCACTATCAAAATAAAATTCTGCCAAACGCACCTCTGGCTTACCTTTACTCCCAAGCCAAGACAATTCATACGCGGTCCAACAGTCCTCTCCCTTAAACGGAACCAAGTCCAGCTTTTCACGTGTTTCAGAGCGTGCAATAGGAAATAATAGACTGGCATCGTATTGATCGATATAAACCGTTTGTTTACCTAGAGGAATAGTAGAAGTCATATTCTTATCACTGTAAATATTAAGATCTTAAACGCGTGCCATGTGCCAGTAGATACAAACACACAATGGTTAAAATAATGATAAACACGCCCACCCCCATAAAAGCCGAAGCAATATTGATATCAGAAATTCCCAAGATGCCATAGCGAAAAGCATTAACCATATACAGTATCGGATTTAATTTAGAAACTCCCTGCCAGAATTCAGGCAATAAGCTAATTGAGTAAAATACACCCCCAAGATACGTTAAGGGAGTCAATACAAAGGTGGGAATAATCGAAATATCATCAAACGTTTTAGCAAAAACAGCATTAAAAAAACCGGCAAGAGCAAAAACAACAGAAGTCAGCAAGACGATACTCATGGTCACAGGTAAATTGTGGATGCTCAAATCGGTAAAAAATAAAGAGACTAGGGTCACAATAAATCCTACGAGTAGTCCTCGTGTAACACCACCTAAGACATAGCCAAATAAAATAATGTAATTAGGCGTTGGCGAGACAAGGACTTCTTCAATACTCTTTTGAAATTTTACGCCAAAGAAGGAGCTGACTACATTGCTATAAGAGTTGGTGATGATAGACATCATGATCAAACCAGGAACCACAAACTCCATATAAGTAAAGCCATCCATTTGTCCAATACGAGAACCGATTAATTGACCAAAAATAACGAAATACAGAGACATCGTGATCACTGGTGGCAACAAAGTTTGCACCCATATACGAGTGAAACGTACAATTTCTTTTCTTACGATGGTACTTAATGCGATCCATTGTTGCTGTAAATTCATACCGCTTTATCCTCTGAACTTTCAACCAATGATACAAACAATTCCTCTAATCGATTGCTTTTATTTCGCATGCTGGTGACCTGTACATTTTGTTCATTCAAAGCAGCAAAAACCTTATTAAGAGAGTGACCTTTATGTACTTCAACTTCGAGCGTATGAGCATCAATTAGCTGTGTTTGACAATCCTGTAGCAACGGCACATCGACTAACGATTCTTGCAAATCAAAAATAAATACTTCTTTATCAAGGCGCTGTAATAATAATTTAACGCTGGTATTTTCAACAATTAGGCCCTTATCAATGATGGCTACATTCCGACAGAGACTTTCCGCCTCTTCTAGATAGTGCGTAGTCAAGATGATGGTCGTGCCCTGTTGGTTAATTTCACGCAAAAATTTCCACATCGAACGACGCAATTCGATATCAACACCCGCTGTTGGTTCGTCTAGAATGAGCAACTTGGGTTCATGTACTAAAGCACGAGCAATCATCAAACGACGTTTCATCCCACCTGATAAACTACGCGAGGGACTGTTGCGTTTTTCCCATAAGCCCAATTTTTTCAGATATTTTTCTGCCCTCTGTTTTGCCAAAGGTCGAGACAAACCATAATACCCTCCCTGGTTAATAACAATATCACTCACTTTTTCAAATTGGTTGAAGTTAAACTCTTGAGGAACAATACCAATACAGGTTTTTGCCGCAGAAAAATGGGTATCGATATCGAAACCAAAGACCTTAACACTGCCAGAGGACTTAATTGCCAGGGAGCAAATAACGCTGATAGTCGTCGATTTTCCGGCTCCATTTGGTCCCAGCAAAGCAAAAAAGTCGCCTTCTTTGACCTCTAGATCAATGCCTTTTAAGGCTTTAACCCCATTGCTGTATTCTTTCTGCAAGCCCTGTATGGATAGTGCTAGTGTCATAGTATTAATTCTTTAAGTTAGGGGCTGTTGACAATTCGATCTTGCTAGGAAATGTTATAATGGCGACAGCCCCATCAATTAGTGAGCCGTCTATTAACCCGACAGGTATTGGTGCTGGCTTAATATAGCTAAGAACGTCTACATACAACATAGAACAAGGTAAACGATGCATTATACGCAATACTTAGTCGATCATGTTGACTTACTCAAGCAATTTAAATCTGCCATCGCCAAGCAAGCTCCCTACCAAATAAATCTAAACGAGCTTACTGAAGCCGATCAAGCCTTTATTCAATGCTTAGATGCGCTCTGTATGACCACGGAATTCAGTGAAGACCTAAGAGAAAAGGGCCAATGGCTGATCGACCGTGTAGTGATGAGCTACGATCACCTACTCCCTTTTCTTTCGAGAGATCTTATGTGGTTTTTTGGTGGAAACTGCCTGCACTATATGTCTGATGAAGAGATACATTTCTATCAACAGCTAGATGAATTAAGACATGCAGCGGAAAGCCAAAATAGAGAATTTGACTCCATTGCTGCGAAGCAATTTATACAAAATCAACGCCAAAGTGAGTGAAACCTAATGAGACCTAACATCGCGTTTTTAGATCGAGCCACTATTCCTGAACATGTGGTATTTAAACCCCTGAACAGTGAACACACGTGGCAAAACTATGAGATGACCGCTCCCGAGGAAAGAGTGTCCCATGCACAAGATGCAGACATTATCATTACTAATAAAGTAGAGATGGATGCAGATACACTCGCGCAATTGCCAAAACTCAAGCACATAGCCGTTATTGCGACGGGTTACAATATTATTGATATCGATGCTTGTAAGGCTCGTAATATCAGTGTCAGTAACACACCTGACTACTCCATAACATCCGTGTCCGAACATACCCTCGCGCTCATATTCGCATTAAGGCGCCACCTCTTTGCCTACAAACGTTATATTGCGGAAAATCAGTGGCAAAAATCCCCCTTTTTCCACGGCTACCTTTCTCAGACCCTGGACCTCAAAGATGCCCAATTAGGCATCATAGGTAGCGGAAGCCTCGGTCGCGCCACCGCCGCTCTAGCTCAAGCCGTTGGTATGAGAGTAGCTTTTGCGGAATATAAGCAAACGCCAAAAGAGAATACACGTGAAGGTTATACTCCCTTTGAAGAGCTAATCCAAACTAGCGATGTCATTTCTCTACACTGTCCTCTCAATGATGAGACACGCAATCTTATTGCTATGAGAGAGTTGGAAATGATGCAAGCTCACGCTTTATTAATAAACACATCGCGAGGCGGCATTGTCAATGAACATGATTTGGCCATTGCCATCGAAAAACAGCTAATAGCGGGAGCTGGCTTAGATGTAGCGGAGCATGAGCCTTTGCGAACTGACAGTCCCCTGATCTCCATAAAAGACAGGGACAATGTGATTTTAACACCGCACATTGCCTGGAGCAGTGACTCCGCCCTACAGCGCCAAGCGGATATTGTTATTAATAATATTGATGCCTTTATACAGGGCACCGCTCTCAATAAAGTGGTTTAGTCTCAGTGCTACTCGTTCCCATGCTCTGCGTGGGAACGCATACTTTGTCTAAGCGTTAGTAAGATAGCAGAAATTACAACAAGTAAATTGATAGTTTAGAATGCTGTAAGTTTAATTTTCCACAAACTGGTAACCTGATATGCATTCCCACGCGGAGCGTAGGAACGAGGCGCATCACCCAACAGTGTAGTTGTTTAACTTTTAATGCGTGGGCATTTTTGTGATGGGATAAATATCATAACGGCTAGACTTGGCCTCCATGATTAAACCTGGTTCAGGCAGCAGTAGATGTGGATACTGCTGAGTGATACTCGGCGCTTTACGTGGGCGTTTTACCACAACACGATACTTGGCTTTTTGTAGCGCAAGATTCAATACCTCTCCTGCATCATCATCGCTACCCACAATTTCATGGAAAGCCGCCATACTTTTTTTCACCTTAGCGGCTTTTTCACGTTCGGGAAACATAGGGTCAAAGTAAATAACATCCGCCTTTTCTTTGTAAGAAGAGAGATAATCTAAACCATTAACATGATACAAAGAGAGGCGAGAAATAATAGATTGCACAGCTATATCAGGCGCGGCTTTTGCGCGCCTCAACCCATCCAATAATAATTGATAAACCACTCCAACCCTTTCGACGAGTGTGACCTCACAACCCAAGGTCGCCAAGACAAAACCATCTTGCCCTAGTCCTGCCGTTAGATCGAGGACTTGCGGGCGAAAACGTCCTTTGATACCCACCGCTTTTGCAATCAACTGACTTTTACCACCTCCAAACTGGCGACGGTGAGCGCTTGCGCCGGACAAAAAATCCACTTGAATCGGGCCAGGAACCCCACGCCCACAAAATTGCAAAGAAAGACCGTGTTCATTATCAACAATCAAAACAAATCGTCCAATAGCTAAGTCTTCTGGAGGGGTGTTGATTAGTGGTAGAGCCAACTCTGCTACTAAATTTGCCAAAACATCCGCATTAACACCAGAAGCGCCATAAACGCCCACTATAGGATGTTGCTGAGCAGTATTCATAAAGAAAAATAAGAGAGGAAAAATCTATGAAGAGCTAATAATCGCAGCAGAAAAACTGCTGCCGTTATTTATCGAGAAAACATTAAACCAATCGTATTGCGTTGATGATACATCACTTTCATATCAACAGGATCTTGATTCACTGCTCCCACCATTTTGACAAAACGAACTTTAACTTCAGTGCCGATAGGTGGTATAGGATGGTTCTCAATTTTGACAGAGGCGCCTCCATCAGAAATATCTTGAGTCGAACCAATAATCGTACCAAATGATGGATGGGTAATTTCGACACGGATGGTAGTAGAACGACGCTCCGAACGACGACGATCATCCGTTTGATGCATTCTTGAAGGATCGTTAGTGATATTAGTTATAAATGTCATAATCGTCTCTGATCCAATTTTGTTTTATTAATAGGGTAAAAGTAGTCCAAAACTGCCTAAAAATCAACTATCAAAGTCGATACCAAGGCGCTTGCCCACGAGTTCGTAGGACTCAACAACATTCCCCAAACCCTGGCGGAAGCGATCCTTGTCTAACTTTTCTCTCGTCTCTTTATCCCAAAGCCGACAACCATCAGGTGAAAATTCATCACCAAGAATAATTTCGCCATGATAGAGGCCAAATTCGAGTTTACAATCCACTAGCAACATACCACCCTGTAAAAAAAGGGCTTTAAGAACTTCGTTAACTTGCAAGGTTAAGGTTTTCATCTTTTCAAGATGTTCTGGCTGCGCCCAGCCAAAAGTCTCGATATGAGATTGAGTAATCATTGGGTCACCAAGGGCGTCGTTCTTCAAAAAGAATTCAAACACTGGCGGATCTAAATCAATTCCCTCTTCAATACCTAAGCGCCTGCATAATGAGCCGGCTGCAATATTGCGAATAACGCACTCAACCGGAATCATCTCAAGGCGCTTTACTACAGACTCTGTATCCGATAAACAAGATTCAAAGTGAGTAGGGATACCCGCTGCAATCAATTTTTCCATAATGAAAGCATTAAACTTATTATTGACCATGCCTTTGCGATCAAGCTGCTCTATACGCTTACCATCAAAAGCAGAGGTATCATCGCGAAAATGCAATACCAATAAATCATCATTATCTGTTGTATAAACCGATTTTGCTTTACCGGAGTACAGTAACTCGCCTTTTTTCATGAGTTCATCTCTGCTAGTTTTGAAAATAATAAGTTTGAATCTGTTCGCTCTTTTGGATCGTTTGCGCCTAGCACTATCCAATCAAAGCCTTCGTCTTGGCAGGCATATTTTACCTGTTTTAAAGATAATGGCACATCTTCTAAAGCTTCACGAGCCAATTCAGTCGTATTGTTTTGCTGACTAATGTGTGCCACCACCAAATGTTGTAAACGCGAGCAATCCACTCTTGTCAGAAAATCAGCAGCCTGCCGGTTACTCAAATGCCCCCAGGGGCCACCCACACGCTGTTTTAAACTCGGAGGATATTGGCCAGAGGCTAACATCAATGGGTCGTGGTTTGCCTCCAAAATCAAGGCATCACACAAATGATAATGCATTTCCACATGAGGTGTAATACTACCGAGATCCGTCAGTATACCCAAACGTGCGATTTGAGTCGCAAATATATATTGAGCAGGTTCAGCGGCATCATGAGGCACAGCAACAGGGGTAATATCAATCGATTTAATGCGAAACGCTTGGTAGTTTTTGATTAATTCCAATGCGGGTAATTTTCCAATATCGCGACTGCGATAAGTACCAGATGTCATGTAAACAGGCAAATGGTATTTGCGCGCTAAAGGGCCAACGCCACCAATATGATCACTGTGCTCGTGGGTAACGATCACCGCATCTAACTGTTCTGGAACGATACCTAAGCGCTCTAAACGTTTAACGGTTTCTTTTAAGGTAAAGCCACAGTCAACCAATAACACACAATCTTTATCGCGAACCAAGGTCGCATTACCTTTACTGCCACTACCCAAAGAAGAAAACTGCACGGCTAGCTCTTTATTGCGGTTAAATTAAACGTAAGCGAATAGTATCGAGTAAAACAATTGCCTCATCCGCGGGCAAAACACGCCCATGGGCATCGCGAAGATATATCGTGGTTTTATTTTCTTGTGAGCGCATGACTAATAAAAAACCGGGTAAACCTGAGGTTTTCTTTTGTCCTTTTCTCTGCTCTGCATTAGGGAATAAGGCATTCACTTCAGACTCATCGGGTAAGCGAGCCAGTACTTTTTCAATGGGAGTCGCTCTCTCTTTTGTTGGTGTCTGAAAGACTTGCCAGGAAAATAAGTTTAACCATGAGCCATCTTCTTTTATCTGGTTAAAGTAATATACATCCTGCGCTAAATCGCGACCATAGACGATCAAATCATTTTCATCTAAGGCTTTAGACAATGCGCGATTAAGGCGCGCTTCACTGGCAATAGATGACAAAATAGGCTCACCATCATGTTCTGTAAGGCGGACTTTTTGCGGCAAATCAATGGTCGTTGCCAAATAAGAATCACCGATACCCTCATTCTTTTTATTGAATTCAGCGACAAGCTGATCTGCCAGCCACTTTCCATGGTTGGGATCGGCCAAAGACTGAAAATCTTGTCCTAGCGTTTCAGACTCAAACTCTGGAAGAGACGCTTGTGTTTTTTGATTGGTAATGAAGACCTCTGTCGTATCGGGTTGTAAGCCCTGCTCTAAGCGCAATTGATAACGGACTAAATAACCCGCTTGTAGCGCTTCACCAAACCAGCCCGTTGTCATTGTTGCACTCGATAAGTCTCGCTTTGCAACAGGAATTTGACGCGTCTGAAAAAAATTCAATAGTTGCGTCCATGTTGTCGCAGGTGCTTTCGCATTTAATACCCAGGATTGCTCCGACATCGTCTGCCACGAAGCAACATTGGCATCATCTTGAGTGCCAACGGTGGGAGGGAAAGGAACAGAAAACTTTTTAGGCGAGCGCTTATCGGATAAATCCGGCACCGGATACAATTCACCCAGTCGATCTTTATCAAGATCTTCCGGAGGATCGATAGGTGGTAAGGTACTCGATTCTAAATAATCAGTATTCGTTGAACACGCAGTCAACCATACTAAACATGTAATTAATAAAAACGATGAAAAAAAGAAACGAATAAAATTCATAAAATTACACAAAATAAATATATTACGCTTGAACCAACGACAAAGAAACCATCACTTTTGCCAAAGGCTCTCGATAAACCTCTGAAAGTGGTGTTAACGGTAAACGAATGCCCTCTGGCATTAAACCCATCTTCGCAACAGCCCACTTCACAGGTATTGGATTAGACTCAACAAATAAAGCATCATGTAAAGGCTGTAAACTTTGTTGCAAATCACGCGCTGCATCACTTTGAGATGACATAGCCAAACAGCACAAAGTCGACATGGCTTTCGGCACCACATTAGCGGTAACCGATATATTACCTTTTGCTCCTACCAGCATTAGTTCAGGCGCAGTAAAATCGTCACCAGAAAAAACAGAGAAACCTTCTGGTACGGCATCAATTAAGGCTTTTCCTCGCACTAAATCACCAGTAGCATCTTTAATACCGATAATATTTGGATGGCTTGCCAAACGCAGTACAGTTTCATTACTCATATCGGTAATCGTGCGCCCAGGTACGTTGTAGAGTATTTGTGGAATAGCAACGGCATCAGCAATGCTTAGAAAATGTTGATACAAACCCTCTTGAGTCGGTTTATTGTAGTAGGGAACGACTAACAAGCAGGCATCAACGCCCAAATCACTCGCTGCCCGGGTTAACTCGATGGCTTCGCTGGTAGAGTTTGCACCCGTGCCGGCAATCACTTTAATGCGCCCTTTTGCACGTTGAACCACTCGTTCAACCACTTCAAGGTGCTCAGCAACTGCTAGCGTGGCGGACTCACCTGTTGTACCAACGGCAACAATGGCATGACTCCCCTCATCGATGTGCCAATCGACTAGTTTATCGAGTGCTAACCAATCTAGAGAGCCATCTGCGTGCATGGGCGTTACCAACGCCACCATACTGCCCTGAATACTAGGGCTATTGCTATTCATTGTTTTTACTCCAAACTCTGTTATTGTTTTGCTGTATCGCAATTCAGCAATGGTACTGACGGATAGGATCTTATACAAGAAATACCTTATTTTTGGTAAAGTTTTGGCTCTCCTGGAGGGCGTGTTTTAAAACGCCGGTGCACCCATAAATACTCAACAGGGTTGGCTCGAACACAAGTTTCTATGTAATGATTCAACGTGACTAAGTCTTGGTAATCATCGCCTGAAGGGATCCCTTCTATCGCGGGTTTGAGCTCGATTTCATAGCCACTAAAATCAGGTAAGCGTCTGTAAGTAATACCTACCGCGTCGACCTTAGCCATACGCAGTAGTCGCGGTGTCGCGGCCAAGGTCGCAGCGGGAATACCAAACCACTCCACAAATTCGCTGACCTTGCGACCATAATCCTGATCCGGTGCATACCACAACCAGTCACCTTGTTTTAACACACGCAACATACCCCGTATATCATAGCGATTTATGGCTTGTGAGACAGGGTTATTGCGCTCGCGCCGGTGGTGCTGAATATAATTAAATACTGGATTATTGTGAGCACGGTAAGAGACGTGTAAGTTAAAAAGATGGCTGACTGAGACATTAGAGATTTCTAAACTATTAAAATGCAAACCAATCACTAGCGCCCCTTTTCCCTCTTTTTTAAGCCGATCCCAGTGCTCCTTACCTATGATTTTAAAACGGGGCAACAGTCGTGAGCGTGGCATAAACCAAGCCATTCCCATTTCAAAAATAGTAATGCCATTAGAAATAAAATGGTCTCGAAGTAATTGCTCGCGCTCATATTCGCTTTTTTCAGGAAAACAGAGTTCAAGGTTACGCTTAGCAATTCGCTTGCGCGCATGAGCAAAACGATAAGCTAACTTACCTACACAGCGCCCCATTGCCATTTGCCATGAATAGGGTAATTGTGCAGCTAAGACCATCAAACCAAGGGATACCCAAGTCAACCAATACTTGGGATGAAGCAATGCATAAGAAAAAGTCGGAGTCGTCATCTATGAAGATAGCTTAAGGCGCTGGATTTGAATATTGCTTGTGAATAGCTTCGATACCTTCTAAAACCGTATCAGAAAGCTCGACATTAACACTGTTAATATTCTCTTCAAGCTGAGATAGTGTTGTTGCACCCACAATATTGGCCGTTAAAAAAGGCTGGCAATTAACAAAAGCTAGAGACATTTGCGCCAAACTCAAATGATGCTCCTGTGCGAGCTTGCAATAGGCTTCTGTCGCTGCTTCTGCATAAGGGTTCGTGTAGCGCTTAAACCGTGAATACAGGGTAATACGCCCTTTAGGCGGTCTTGCCCCACCTAAATACTTTCCAGAAAGTACACCAAAAGCCAAAGGCGAGTATGCCAACAGACCCACGTTCTCACGAATAGACATCTCTGCAAGACCAATCTCATAGCTGCGATTCAGTAAGTTGTAGGGGTTTTGGATGCTAACGACATGGGGCAGATTGAGTTCACGAGCCACTCGTTTGGCTTCCATTAAGCCCCAAGGCGTCTCGTTAGAAAGCCCTACCGTTCTGACTTTACCCTCTTTCACCAGTTCTGACATTGCCCATAAAGACTCTTCCAGTGAGTAACTCTCCTCGTCAGCCACATGCTGGTAACCCAAACGCCCAAAACAGTTGGTAGTGCGATCCGGCCAGTGCAGTTGATATAAATCGATAACATCAGTCTGCAAACGCTGTAAAGAGGTTTCTGCAGCGGCTTTGATTTGTGGTGCACTCAAACGTGGACCACCACGAATATAGTCAAAGCCGGGGTTATTCACACCGTTCCCTGTCACCTTGGTGGCCAGAACAATATTATCCCGACAGTTGCGCGCTTTTATCCAACGACCAACGATGGCTTCAGAATTACCGTAGGTTTCTTCCCTAGGGGGTACCGGATACATTTCAGCGACATCAATCAAATTCACGCCGTGAGCAACGGCATAATCCATTTGCTCACTGGCTTCTGCTTCCGTGTTTTGCTCACCAAAGGTCATTGTACCCAGGGCAATTAAACTCACGTGTATATCGGTATCACCGAGCTGGCGGTAACGCATATCTTTTTACCTATTTGAGCAGACTATCTTGTTTTCGTGCAAAGCTATCGTTGTAAAAAAGCAGGCATTACAAAAAATTAGCGTCAACAAGAGGACTGGTTTCTGCTTGATAATCCACACCCGCAACACCAAAACCAAACAAACGAAGGAACTCAGCTTGATACAGAGCAAAATCCGACAAGTCGTTGAGGTTTTCTGTGGTAACTTGCGGCCATATCGCTTCTACTTTAGCCTGAATAGCAGGGTCAAGCTCCAAGTCATCTACACGATAGCGCTGTGAATCATCAAGCCTTGGCGACTCTGAATATAAGCACTCTGTGAATAATCGATAAAGCTGCTCGATACAACCCTCATGTGTACCCTCTTCTTGCATCACCTTAAATAGGATCGCCAAGTACAATGGCATCACCGGGATAGCGGAACTGGCTTGAGTCACCACCGCCTTGAGAACAGAGACGTGAGCACGACCATTCAAGGATGATAAATCATTGCGTAACTCGTTCGCCGCACGATCAAGGTCTTCCTTTGCTTTACCAATGGTCGCATGTCCATAAATGGGCCAGGTTAACTTTTCGCCTAGATAAGTATAAGCAACGGTTTGCACACCGTCAGCGAGGACATCGGCTTTGACTAGAGCCTCCATCCACATCTGCCAATCTTCACCACCCATTACTTTAACGGTGTTAGCAATTTCTTCCTCTGATGCTGGCTCAACAGTCATTTCGCCCACGACCTGGGTATCGGTATTTAAATTTTTAGCGGTATAGCTTTCGCCAATTGGCTTTAATGTCGAGGAATAAACCTCACCACTGACTGGATCGGTGCGGCGTGGAGACGCCAAGCTATAAACAACCAGATCGATTTTTCCCATATCCTTTTTAATCAGATCAATCGTTTGTTGCTTACATTCATTAGAAAATGCATCGCCATTGATACTTTTAGCATAGAGCCCTGCATCATGGGCAGCCGCTTCAAAAGCCGCAGCATTGTAATAACCTGCTGAAGCCGTCTTTTTTTCAGTGGGTGGTTTTTCGAAGAAAATACCTAAGGTTTTTGCACCATAACCAAAGGCCGCGGTGATACGAGAAGCTAAACCATAGCCGGTGGATGCTCCTACAACGAGTACATTTTTAGGTGTCTCGGTAGTCTCATTCTCAAGGCCTGAGAACTTTGCTTTAATAAAATCAATTTGCTCTTGCACATTCGCTGCGCAGCCCTGGGGGTGAGCATTAGTACAAATAAATCCGCGAACTTTAGGTGAAATGATCATTGAGTAGACCTTAATTTTGTCGTTAATAAATAATGGTGCCAATATACCCATCGCCTCTCAACGTCTGAGGGTGTTGGCTTCGCGCACTTGTCGCTTACTGATAACCGCTCCTGCGTGACCAGCACTTCCACCATCCATAGCAGTCGTACCCAGAAGCTGAAATCCAAGAGGTATATAAAAGGCTTTTGGCTGAAAATTTCTCAACCTCCGCTCACAGGCGCAAAAAGCGAGCATTATAAACGGGTGGGCAGGGATTAGCTAACAACAAGGGAAAACACTAAAAGAGATCAAAAAACAAACAGGAGTGAGCTTGTAATTTAGACGGATCATAGCTGAAAGGATGATTAGATAATCCATATGGTGATTCGAAACCCTGATTAACCATCACTCTTTGAGGTATTGCTGCAGAAAAATAGCCTTGATCAATATTGTTTTCAGTTATATGTCCGACAACAAAACTGCTGCGATGCGAATCTCCCTTACAGCGACGACTTAAAAAATCAGAAGCTTCTAGCGGGGATGTTGTGAATGTATCAACTTGTGTGCCATCAAATTCTGGTGCACTAATATCAACATTTCCATCAACACCCAATTTAGAAGATGCTTGAATCAAACTATCAGGTGATTGAATGATCCAATCACCAATCAATGTAATATTCCCACCGTCTCCTGCTATCGCATTTGCACTAATCGCACTATGTTCCAAAATAATAAAAATTGGATCAATAAAAATATTTCCCCCATCGCCACTACCACCTGAAACATTCGTAGTGATAGTGCTATCAGACAGATGTAATATGTTATTGGTATTCAGTGTTATTTGCCCACCACTGCTATATTCAGATTCAGTGGTAATATTACTGCCACTCCATAATTTAATGGTTTGACTAGAATCAATTTGTATATTTCCTGCATCTTTTGACCCTGTTGCCTGAGTACTGATGGACGATTTATTCTCCATTAACACATTATCAGCAATAATATGAATCATCGCCGGATCTTTAGTGTTTGTATTTGCAGCGGTCTCCGTTGTAATAAGCGATTGATTAGATAGACTGATTAAATTTGCTTGTAAGGTAATACTTCCCGCCTCTCCTCCATTATTGGCTTCACTCTTACTCTGCACAGCAGAGGAATTTGTTAATGCCAGGGAATCTGCAACAACAGAAATAGCCCCCGCATTTCCTTGAGCACGGGTACTGCTTGTAATGCGCGAATCATTATCCAGCTTGATAGTCTGCACATTGACTGAAATATTTCCAGCGTCACCGGTATGATAAGTTTTTGTTGAAATCTGACTACCATTTTTCATATCAATATTCTGAGACACTAATTGGATATCACCACTTGATCCAGTTGCCGTTTCTGCTGACGCGGCGGTTATTCCCGCAAAATTTGCTTCTTGTCCATCCATGTAAATATTGTGTGCGAGTAAAATTATTTTCCCACCATTTCCTTCCGCATAAGTAACAGCAGAAATATTACCATCGTTGAGTAACTCAACATTATTAGCGTCAATTTGAATACTACCTCCATCACCTGTGCCAGCAACTTCTGCTCTCACCCCTGTTACCGTAGATCCTTTGCCATTAATCATCAAGTGATCCGTATCAATCGTAATTTGCCCCCCATTTCCACTACCATAAGTTGTTGCCGAAATTAATCCATTTTGACTCAGTTCGATATTTTTAACACTAACAGCAATTGACCCACTATCACCTGAATTGAGAGTATCCGCAGTGATTCCAGTTGTTACATCCAGATTATTGTCCCCCGTTATCCATAAGTAATCCGCCGTTAATTGTATTTTTCCACCCTCACCATTTTGGTATGTATCAGTAGAAATCAATCCTCCACTATTGATACCTATCTCATTTGCAGTGATTTCAATATCGCCCGCAGAACTAAAATCACTACGGGTTTCTGCGGTGATTGCTGAACCTGCGAGATCACCATGGCCCGCCACCAATAGTTGATCAACATTTATAACGATTTGCCCAGCATCACCTGTACCGGATGTCGATGCGCTAATTACCCCTCCGTTTAATACCTTAATCTGCCGAGCATCTAATAAAATATTTCCACCGGCTCCAGCATCACTCGCACCGGCACTAATTCCGATAAAACTTGTTCCTTCTCCATCAATCAATAGCGAGTCAGCTGCAATGTTAATTTCACCACTCGAACCATCACCAAAAGATGATGTGGATACCTGACCGCGAACAATAATCATATTTTCAGCAGTAATATCAATAGAACCGCTAGCGCCACCAGCAGAGAAAGTGTTAGCAGATACTCCCGTCATAAATGGCAACACCGTAGAGTTTTCTATTAACAATTGACGAGCATTAATGACTATGTTGCCTCCGACATTGTCATTGGTAGTAAATGTAACAATTTGTCCACCATCCAGTAATTCGATAGTATCCGCAACAATCATGATATCCCCACTGTTGCCATTACCACCCAAAATAGTTTCTCCTATTAAAGTAAAGGCGGAATCATTTTTTCCATTCACAACTAGGTGGTTACTATTAACAATAATATTACCGCTATCACCGTTTCCACTAGTGCTACTGTAGAGAAAGCCACCCGTGGAAATGTTGGTATTTTCTGCTGTAATAACAATATTTCCACTATTACCGCTACCTGATGAAAAAGAAGCAATTCCAGTATTCTCCCCATTGCCATTAATAGCTAAATTAGCCGCAAAAATATTAATATTTCCGCCCACTCCGGCTCCGTTAGTCTCTGAAAACAATTGTCCGTTAATAATATTAAAATTTTCTGCCAAAATATTGATATTATTCCCATCTACCAAGTGACTATTGGTGGTATAGATAGATGAATTGTCTTCTATGGACAACTGCCCCGTTACTATATTGAGTTGATGTTCATTATGAACTGAACCTTGTTCCCCACCAATACTAAGGCCTGCAATAGTGGAAGCTTCGCTTAACATCAAATTGCCGCTGACAATATAAATATCGCCGGCGATATTACCGTAAGTAGCCACTGTGGAATCTGATAAGCGGATATTGCTGGAGGCAAACAGACTAGAGGTAGTGCTACTTTTTTCTGATAAAGAAAATTCACCACCCGCAAACGCACCCAAAAAAATACCTCCCCCATCATTAGTCGTTAGCAAACTGTGACGAACCTCAATACCACCACCAATAAATGCCATGTCTTTGTCAGATTCTAAAACCGTATTATCAAATGTTATAGCTGCAGGTTGACTGTCTAAAAACCCAAAGGCAGCGGGTTCTGCAATCGATAGCGTACTGTTCTGATCCAATTGAGCATAAAAACGTTCGTCACTTTCAAAACGGAGATAATCTGCTGTTGTTGCATAAAAAGCCCCGTTAATATTTAGAGAAGCATTTTCATTAAACATGATTCCATTGGGATTTATTATCCACAATGATGCATCACTGTTAAGGACACCATTGATATTCGTCGGGATATCGCCAGTTACGCGAGCAATAATATTGGTGATTTGGTTAGAACTATGAGTAAAACTGGCAGTTTCACCAGAATTAACATTAAAAGTAGAAAAACTGTGAAATAAGTTGTTACCTTTTACACTACCATCGTCTTCAGAAATAGTGAATATGCCCGACAATGTGGCACCCTCAGCATTTGGTCCAAGACTCCCATCGAATACCACTTCGGCTTGTAGCAACAATGGAAAAATTAATAGAAGTACATTACAGCTATAGGAATGAATCTGTTTAACTGAAAGAAACATAAATAGCACACGGAAAAAGGAGAAAGTATAAATGATATGCTCATCATGCGTTCAAAAAAACCGTAGGATTTTATATTCAATCAGCTCCAAATTAGTGAAATACCTGTAGAATCACTCATTTTAACCAATGCGAGCTTTATGATGATGGTTGCCTCCCCTAACCTGGACAGCACAAAAATTGACCCCAAGTTATTTTATTTAAGAGTGAATACCTCATCTCAGTGGATTGAAGCCGTTTTACAGAACTTTGATTCTTTTCTTATCGACCATGCACAAGCGGAAAAAAAAGCCTCTGGAATGGCGATGTCAATGCTTACCCATTACCCCGACAGAGCCGAACTCGTTAGTGCCATGGCAGATTTAGCCATTGAAGAACTCGCCCACTTTCGCGAAGTCATTAAACTCATGCAAGCAAGAGGCTTACTGCTAAGCAAAGATGAAAAAGATCCTTATGTGAATGGTATTCGTGAGCATATTCGCAGAGGCGCAGAACCCTATATGATGGACCGTTTACTGACAGCAGCCATTATCGAAGCTAGAGGCTGCGAGCGCTTTGGACTCATTGGCCAGCATCATTCAGACCCCGAATTAAAGCGGTTTTATCAACTCATTGCAGATTCTGAGGCCAAGCATCACTTATTATTCATCGACTTGGCTTGTCATTATTTTACTGTGACAGAGGTTGAAAATCGTCTTGATCAGTTATTAGACATTGAAGCGAAAATTGTGGAATCGTTACCTTTACGTGCGGCTCTTCATTAGTCTCATTAACCCGCTAGCAGTAAGAGAAATGTAAGTAATTGCCAAAAGACCATATATCCCTTTATTTAAATAGCTATGCTGAAGGTGTCACTGCCGCTATTGCTGAAGCAATACCGCATGAACTCCAGTTTGAGCATGTCGTTATTATTCCTGCATATAATGAAAGCGTAGACTGTATTAAACGATTGCAGAGCAGTACCATCATTCGATCCCACGCTACCCTGATTATTTTGGTGATTAACCAAAATGAAAAGGGTCCCCCCAATGATAACAATCAAAAACTGTGGGAATATAGTTTGAACACAGGACAAATACATCTTAGTAATGAAAAATTTCATTGTATTCAATGGCACAATAGCTCTTCTTGTCTATTAGCATTGAATCATTTCTGTCTCGGAAGAAGTTTGTCGTCAAAGCAAGGGGTTGGACTCGCAAGGAAAATAGGCTGCGACCTTGCTTGTCACTTGATAGCAAAGGGGCAGATTAATAGCGGTTGGCTACATAGCACTGACGCTGATGTTTGCTTACCGGATGATTATCTACAACAAACACCACAAGGTGAACCTTATCCCGCTGCCGTTTATTCTTTTAAGCATGTACCGTCTTCCGAGGAAAAAAATCCTGCCATTCACAAAGCCACCCAGCTCTATGAACAGGCCATAGGTTATTATGTTGACGGTCTAGCTTATGCGGCTTCACCTTATGCTTATCACTGTCTAGGAAGCTGTATTACCGTTAGCGCTAAAGCCTATGCGCAAGTGAGAGGATTTCCAAAGCGTGCGGCAGGAGAAGATTTTTATCTACTGAACAAACTGAGAAAACTAGGTGAAATAAAACAACTCGAAGGCAAGGCCTTGGAAATTGAATCACGACTTTCTCAAAGAGCACCTTTTGGAACGGGCCCCGCCGTCGAGAACATTATCACTCAACGCTATTCAGCAGATAATTATCTGTACTATCACCCAGATATTTTTACTGAATTAAAAATATTGCTGAAGCAGTTTGAAGATTTGTTTGAACAACGTAGGCACCTAGCTCAGTGGCTTGATACATTATCCCCGCCCTCACAAAAAGCTCTGGAAACACTAGGAATATCTACCTTATTTGAACATCTAGATAAACACTGCTCAAATAAGCAAGACGCCACCAAACAAATACTCAACTGGTTTGATGGGTTCAAAACACTGAAATTTATTCATTTATTAGAAAGGTGGTATCCAAAAGTACCACTTATGGAAGGGATAAAAAAACTCAGTCTTAATCTTTAAGAGCGCTAGTAGCCTCTTGTCGAAATTTAATTTGGTCATCGGGATCATCCATTTGTCTCGATAAGTTTTTAATCAGATCTTCAGCTGATGTGGACTGCTGAAGTTCCTCACTAAAAATAATATCCGCAATGGGGCCTACATACTCGGTAAAGATAGTCTCAATAACCTCTTTTGCGTTACTGCTGATATAAGCTCCCGAGCCACTACCTGAAGCTTGCGGCACAAAGGAACTCTCGTTAATCATATTGATGATATCAGTCGTAGCAGGAAGCTCATTGACGATGCGACTAATCGCACCATCATGAAACTGGCTTTTGACAGCAACCATTGAAGGAATCTGCTTCAATGCCTCCATACCGGTCAAACCATGATATTTGATAGACTTCAGCTCTCCACCTTCGAAGAAGAGCTGCAGTAATTTATCGTTAGTCAGCTTTAAGAAAAGTGCTCCTGTCGCTTTTTGATTCCAATAGCTTTTGATCTGGCTAACAATATCGAGCTGTGATGACATCTTTGCACTACCTTGACTTATGATTCTTATAATTAATATTAGCCGCTTTTAGACTTTCGTAAACGACTAATTGCCATTTGTATGGTTTTTGCCATGCGGGAAACGGCTTTAGCCAGTTCTCCCACTTCATCGCCTCTATCTTGACCAACCACGTTATCAACAAATACACCTTTACTATACGCATCTGCTATCTCGGTTAGTTTCTTCACAGGAGACGAAATGCTGTAGCTTATCAAAAAAGCCAATAATAACGTAATAACTACTGTTATAACGGCTAGGATGATCGCATTTCGCTTTGCTGCCAGATAGTTACCATAGGCTTCATTATAGTCCTCTTGTACTATTAAACGCCAACCCGGTCCTACTTTACGAGTAACAAAAACGCGATCTTTACCTTGATATGCCAAAGTAGCGACTTCTCCATCACGCAAAGACAACGCTGGATGAGTAGAAAAATCCTGTAAATTACCAACAAGCTTACCGCCGCCTTCACCATGAGCGATTAAGCGACTCTTATCATCTACCAAAAAGGCAAAGCCTGTCTGTCCGACTTTAGACGAAGTAATATATTCCGAAATAGAGACTAAAGTCGAACATTGGGTGATCACGCCCACCATTTGCAGCGCATCACGCTTAATTGGAATCGCAAAGCAGTGAAGAGGAACAGGCTTTAATTTACCAATAAGTACTTGCTGGCCTATCTCTTTTCCCGCTATCACTTGCTTGAAATATTCACGATCTTTGTAGTTGCGTAAGGCTTTACCATCACTTCGAGCCACTGCATCGCCGTTTAGGTCTTTAACGAAAATAAGAGATACCCATTCTAGGTTCCGCTGAGCCACTTCTAAAGCGGGTACTTGAGATTCAGCATCCATATTTTTAAAGGCATCCATATCCGCTAAAAATTTCGAATTACGGATATTTTTATCAACCCAGTTATCCACTTCCCCCCCAATCACCTCAGCAAACTGTAATAAGCGCTGCTCAACAACAGTACGTTGGTCGGATTCATTGAGATAGATTTGATAAATAAAACCCGCTAACGGAATTGCGGCGATCAAAAAACAACTTAGTAAGATTTTGGGGAAAATATTAAGACTTTTAAACATGTGCGCCTCACTCTGTACAACTTCAATAATTAATTATAGTTATGATTCCTGACCGAGTAGCCCTAATGAGCCTTATAATTCAATTTATACTCTTTCTATTCTATAATACCTTTTTGTTATTTGTTTGCTTATCTGTTAATTAATTTTTTAAGGTTGCCTCAGCTACTACTGTGAGCTGAGGCTTTCTCTCATCCGTTACTGAATTCCCATAATGACGCCAGGCAACCAAAGCACAATGCTTGGGAAGGCAATCAAAACAACAATGGTAAACATATCCGCAAAGAAGAAAGGAACCACTCCACGGAAGACATCTTGAACCGATAAGTCTGGGCGAACACCCGCCACCACAAAGCAGTTAAGACCAATGGGTGGCGTAATCAAACAAAACTCCGCCATTTTCACCACAATAATCCCAAACCAAATGGCACAACCCGTTGCCGATACACCAAAGGCTGAATCGGCTGCAGTAACATCAGGACCACCGTTTAAGGCAATAACCGCAGGAAAAACAACGGGTAAGGTCAATAACAACATCCCAATGGCATCCATAAACATCCCTAAAATGGCATAACCCACCAGGATCAGTAATAGCGTTAACATGGGGTTTTGATCCAAGCCCGCAATAAAATCTGCAAAAGCATGGGGTAAATCCGCAAAGCCTAAGAAGCGCACATAGAGTAATACCCCCCAAATAATGGAGAAGATCATCACCGTTAGCTTGCCCGCTTCCATCAAGGCATCTCTAAAGTTGCCCCAGCGCATGCCTTTGTAAACCGCCATACAAAAGATAACAAAAGCACCCAAGGCACCGGCTTCCGTGGGCGTACCCCAGCCAAAGTACACACAGAAGATGATAATTCCCACCACAAAGAAAATGGGGAATGTGGGCGGTAGTGAAACGATGCGCTCTTTCCAGCTATACCCTTTGACAGGAGGGCCATACTTGGGATTAACAACGGCCAAGCCAATAACAAGCCCCGCATAAATCAATGCAGATACGGCACCCGGTAAAAAACCTGCCATCAATAAGGCGCCCACATCTTGTTCGACAATAATGGCGTAAATAACCAAAATCGCCGAAGGCGGAATCAAGGAAGCCAAGGTTCCCGAGGCCGCCACTACACCCGCAGCAAAGCGTTTGTCGTAATTCATCTTCAGCATTTCGGGAATGGCAATTCGAGCAAAAACGGCGGAGGTTGCCACTGAAGCTCCCGATACAGCCGCAAAACCTGCGGTAGAGAACACCGTAGCCAAAGCCATACCACCTGGCAACCAGCCAACCCAACGTTTGGCTGCCTCAAACAGTGCTCGCGTTAAGCCTGCGTAGTAGGCCAGGAAGCCAATTAAGATAAAGACCGGAATCAACGATAGTGCAGATGTCGATACCTTTGAATGAGGAACGGTACCCGCCATTTTTACCGCAACCAACCATGCTTTATCAAAGCCAATTTTGGCGGTAAAAAACCAGAGCAAACCTAAGAAGCCAGCAATCGCTGCGGCAAAAGCAACCCGCACCCCAATAATCACGGATATCAACAATAGACCAGAGACCCACAACCCCATATCGATGGGGGCCATATTCATCATTGAATTATAAATAGACTCAAACATTACTTTTCTTCCTCATCAACCCGGGCACCAGAGACACTTTGCGCTTCATGTAAGGCTTGTGTCGCCGCATCTTCTATCAGTGGGACCGCAACGGGCTTATCCCCTCCGTGTATTAGCGCCAGCGTATAGCCCCATACATTCAACAATAAGCGCAAGGCAAGTAATGTGAGCATGACAGGAACCACTAACTTAGCGGGCCAGGTGGGTAAATCGATATCAAAGGAGCTATCGCCATTGGTCCACGCACGTAAAAAGTGAAAATATGATCCGTAAACAAGCACAACAACAATACTCAACATGAGTATTGTGGAGATCAGCTCAAAGAACCAAAGCGCTCGGCCGCGCAGAGAGCCTACCAAAATATCCATGCGGATATGACCACCGAGACGCTGGCAATAGGCGATACCAAAGAAAGCAAAGAAGGCCATTGCCTGTTCGGTCCAATCGATGTAACCACTGACGGGTAAATCGAATAATTTCCGTCCTAAGATATTGGCTACCGCCAACAGCACAATCAGGAAAATCACCAAACCACCGATGAGGTTGAGCATAGATTCGAGCTTAAAATAGGTTCGATCGAGACGACTCAATAAGGATTCGTCTTCGAGCACAGTGGAGGAACTAGACATAGGATTTCTCTACTAAAGTAAGTCAAACAAACCACCTGTTGTAGGTGGGTGAGGCTTTATAAAAATACAGCAGGAAAATTATTAATGAGGAGATAAATGCAACAAGGTTATTGTTTATCAAGCACTCACTAACATAATAACTTGTTATATTTTCACTTATGTTCTTTACCGGTTTTTGCCAGTAATTCTATAAAAAACTAACGAACACTGTTAATCGCTTTTTAGATAACGGTTTAATACATGAATATCAGCTTTTCACTGGCCATGCTCTAGAGAAAACAGCGCCTCAAACAACGAGGCGCTAACTCTTTTAGAATAAAGCAGTGTTTAATCGTTATGATTACTTATTGAATAGTGCAGCAGTGAAGTCATATAACTCTTGTGAGTTAAAATTACCTGCATTATCTTTGATCCACTTCGCACGAACAGACTCGGATAACTTATTCAATTCTGTAACTTGCTCAGGAGTAAAGGTCACTTCTGTGATGCCTTTTTCTTTGATTTTAGCATTATATTTATCAATCACTTTACCTTCGTAGTTTTTCACATAATAAGCTAATGCTTCATCAACAGAGCCTAGTAGGGCTTCTTTATGTGCAGGTTTTAAGCCATTCAATGCATCGGTATTTACTACGACTGGGCAGTCGGCAGAACCTAAGTTCAAATTAGTCGTCGCCCACTTACCAGCTTCAACCGAACCAAACGCTAAGTGTGCATGCTGAGCAAAAGCAACGGTGTCGATTACACCGGCATCCAACGCTTGACGTACTTCACTTGCAGCAACACCCGTTTTAACCGCACCGAGTTGAGACATAACATCGGCAATACCGCCGGGACCACGTAAACGCTTACCAGAAAAATCTGTTAATTTTGTAGGGGTATTACCCACGCCCACTAACAAGTATTGAGGCAAAGGAGTTGGCATTAATAAGGTTGCATTCCAACGAGCAAGGTCAGCAACAACGGTAGGATGCTTGTAAACTTCTTGTGCAATCTTTGCTACACGCTCTAGCGAAATGTCTTTACCGTAAGGTAGTTCTGTCACAGTGATGGTTGGGTTTTTGGCTTTGTGATAGAAAGAGCAAAACTGCGCCATCTCAAATGCACCGATAGAAATACCGTCTAAGTTTTCTTTACTTTTCGACAAACCGCCATAAGAAATATTGAGCTTAAAATCACCGTTAGTTTTAGCAGAAACTAATTCTGCAATTTTCTCAACATGTTCAGTAAACGCACGACGCTTACTCCACAGAGAAACATTCCATTCAGTCGCTGCGGAAACACTGCTAGCAACGGTGCTTAACACTACAGCAGAAGCTAAAACTGCCTTATTCATTTTTTTCAACATAGTATCGTCTCCAAGTTATTGTTATTGATAAAAAACGAGATACTGTCGCTACTCTAAACACACACCATAACTAATTTAAGCTAAGCGGTAGATTACAGTGAATTAGCACGAGCTAACGTACAGCATATAATCCATCTAGCATATATCGTACCAAGTACAAAAAAGTCAGATATTGCGCCGAGTTCCACTAGGAGTCTATATCATACCCTATTAAAAACAAATAATAAGAGAAAAAAAACTCCTGAAAATAAAGCAAGAAAAGAATTTTTTTTCTCAAATCGTGATGTAAGATCTATAATCCTAAAATAAAGTACGCGAAACCACACATTAGAAATATTTAGAAAATAAAGATGGAGGGTATTATTTAAGGGAAAATAGACAGTTTTACTCAGGATGCTCACTAATACCACATCATCACTTGATTTAGTTGGCCTAAAATATGCTATCTAAGCGAATGTCGCGATCAATATATAAACCGGTGAAAACACTCACCGCAAACCTTAAGCGCGTTTAAGTCGACAACACATTAAGCAATGAAAAATTCGCCATATTGTTTACAAAAACAATAAACATTCTGCTGTAATCTATTAATGAGAGCATTATGCATCGAAAGCTAAAACAACCTCTGATTATTATTTGTATCACTGTATTACTGAGTGTTGCCTTCTATGTTATTCAGTTGTTTTACGCAAGCTCAGTTAATAGTCGTACCTCTCGTATTTACGAGCAATCTTTGGTAGCTAGTATTAATCAGTATGAATATTTGCCCGCAGTACTGGCTGAAGACGAAACTTTAAGAGAAATTATTCTTAATCCTGACTTAGACCATCTACCTTACAGTAAGAAATTAAAATTTATTAGCCAACGCTCTGGAGCAGATGCAGTCTATTTAATGGATATTGGTGGTAATGTCCAGGCAACCAGTAATTACGATAGCCCTCAAAATGGTTTCCTCTTCCGCAACTACTCCTTTAGGCCCTATTTCAATAAAGCGGTAGAAGAAAAGAAAAAGCAATTTTATTATGCCAAGGGGGCAACCACCGGTATTCCAGGTTTTTTCATCTCCTCTCCCATTATTTTTAAGGGGGAAACGATTGGTGTAGCGGTTGTGAAACTCGATTTAAGGCATTGGGAGAGAAAATGGCTTGAGTCAGAAGAAAATGTCATTGTGGCAGATGAAAACAATATAGTTATTCTCAGTTCTATCGATCAATGGCGCTACAAAAGTATTGGCAACCTTCCCAAAAGTGTCATTGAGCAAATCAACGAACAACAACAATTTGCGGGAAAAAGTCATTCCAGTTTATTTTCGAAATCAATCAATCTCAACCTAGCGAATGATGAGGGCTTACAAAATACAGACAAAGCCTTTTGGCTTATTGACAAAAAGCTATATCTTGTCAACAACTTTGATATATCGGAAACAGGATGGAAGCTATATTACCTAGTTAAACACGATGCCATTCTCAACTCAGCTATTATATTTTTTGTCGTACTTTCAATCTTATCCATCCTAGCACAGCTCAACATAAAAAGTCGGAAACGCATTATAGAGTCTAACCGTCAAAATCAACTGCTTGAAATCAAGCGTAGAGAAGAATTACAAACCGTGATGGATAACATTCATATCGGTGTCATTCTTTTTTCAGGCTCAGGCATACTTCTATCTGCTAATAAACACGCGCGACACTTATTTAATAAAGAAGAAGCTTTTAACAAAGAAAAACCTGTTTACATTCACCAGCTAATTGACATAGATCATCAAAATTTTGATAACATTTTGCTTGAAGATATCGCCGCCCCCGCTTATCACGAAACCACTACCATCCACGCTGGAAAACCGGCCATTCCCGTTATGTTTGCTATTAGTAAGGTTAGCACTATGGATAAAGAGTGTTATTTAATGACTGTTGTTAATATCACAAGACGCAAAGTAGTAGAGAACGAACTCGTCACTATTAACGAGCACTTAGAAGACATCATCACTAACCGCACTAAGGAGCTGGAGGAAGCACAAGCCAAATTGATACAAAAAAATAAAGCCGCCGCTCTGGGAAACATGGCAGCAACCATTGTGCACGAACTCAGCCAACCACTGACAGCGATGAAAAGCTCTATTGCAGCTATCAACGCTAAAATAAACAATAGTGACTGGCAGGGAGTCGTCGCATCTGCTGACCGTTTAGCACCATTAAACAACAAAATGAATGATGTCATCAAATTACTCAAATTTTTTAGCTATCAAGATACTAAATCCTACGAAATTATTAATGTAGTAAACGTAATACAACAAACTCTTGAAAACTTAAACGACAACCTACAAGAAAAATCAATTAAAACAAATATAGAATTTAATCATTCCGACTTATCAATCAGCGTTAATCCACTCAAGTTTGACTTGGTGATTTCTAACATTATCCAAAATGCTATCGATGCTCTTGAAAAGAAATCTAACCCGAGAATAGACATAGCCATAAAGGAAAATAACGGATGGGTAGAAATCAATATCGAAGATAATGCTGGCGGCGTCGACCAACACATTATGGAAAAAATGTTTAGTCCATATTTCACTACAAAAGAGGTAGGAAAGGGCCTTGGACTAGGCTTAGCAATCACTTATGAAATTATTCAGGAATACGGCGGCACTGTTATCGTTAGCAACCATAACGAGGGGGCACGATTTGTTATTAGCCTACCTCTTACTCAACCACTCAATCAAGTTTTATATAATTAAAAATGAATCTGCGTATAGAAAAAGAAAATATTACAATCATCATTATTGATGATGATGAAGATATTCGTATTAACACGGCAGACCTACTGTCAACACAATTCAAGAATATCGAACAATACAGTTCACCCAATAAAATTATTGATAAAATTAGCGTTAATTTACCTGCTATTATCTTAACGGATTTAAGAATGCCCGATGCTGACGGCTTTGAATTTGCTCAAAAAGTGCAGGAGATTGATCCTAATTTACCCGTAATTTTAATGACTGGCTATGGTGATATTTCTATTGCAGTAGATGCTATTAAGCATGGCATTTATGATTTTATCGAAAAACCTTTTGATATAGATCGTTTAATAGAAAGCATCCATCGCGCTATGGAAAAACGATTTTTGACACTTTCCCTGGCTGACGTACAACAAAAGCTTAGCGCCAATCAAAAAATTGAAAATCAACTCATTGGCTACTGCCCTGCAATGAAACAATTAAAGCGCGACATCATTGACTTTGCCCCCATGGACATCCCAGTCATGATATATGGCGAAACGGGATCTGGAAAAGAGCTAGCCGCCCGTTGCTTGCATGAACATAGCCAACGTAACCAACACAATTTTGTTGCACTTAACTGTGCAGCCATACCTGAACAGCTAGCAGAAGCAGAATTATTTGGCTACAAAAAAGGGGCTTTTACCGACGCCAAAAATAATCGCGTAGGAAAATTAGAATATGCTAAAAATGGCACGCTATTTTTAGATGAAGTGGAAAGTTTATCTTTATCAACACAGGCAAAGTTATTAAGAGCGCTTTCAGACAATCGCATCACCCCAATTGGTAGCAATGAAGAAATACCTATCAATTGTCGTGTCATATCAGCAACCAAAGATGAATTACGTAATAATGATAATTTTCGACAAGACTTATTTTTTCGTTTACAAGTAGCGGAAATTAAAATTCCTCCTTTACGCGAGCGCAATGAAGATATTATTCATTTATTTGAAGTTTTTTCCATGCAGTACTGTGAACGTTTAGGAACACAATACCGAGCACTTACGCCTTATACCCGTGATCGCCTGGTGAACTATTCATGGCCAGGCAATGTTCGCGAACTACTCAACGTAACTACACGCTACGCCATTAAAAACTGTTCTGACATTGATTATGCACTTGAAAGCACGGAGACATTTATAGAAATGAGTAATGAGCAAAAATCGCTAAAAGAGTTGGTGGATCACTATGAAGCATCCGTCATCAAATTAAAATTGCACGAGTACAAAGGTAAAGTATCTAAGGTTTTGGAAGACTTATCGATTGAACGCCGCACATTTAATCAAAAGCTCAATAAATACGGGATTAATACTAGCGACTTTAAACAAAGTTAAAGTTCCTTCTAGTTAACGCTAAAAAATACATAAAGAAGTGATGATTAAGTGGTAGATTGCTACAAAAGTAGTCACTTCAAAAAACTCAAAGTCCACCGTCATCCCCGCCTTCGCGGGGATGACGATAGGGACCAAGAGCCTCCATAACGTAAAATGCGGTCTTACTGGTATTTTAGCGCAGCACGTCGACCAGAAAAATGCCTAGAGCACCGGGTTTCTGGTTAAAATAAACCGTTAGTTCGGTAATTTCATTTTTTAAATCAGTATGGTGTGTATTTTTCAGGTTCGACTAATTAGTGATGATTATGTGAATGGGCATCGCCAGGCATATCTATATGATGTTGGTGCCCACCATACTGCCCCCAAAGAACCCAAACCCCAAAAACAATCATAACCATAGCCATTATCGTTTTGGTAAGCTTGTGCCTAATTAGCACCATTAATTGTTCTGCCAATAACCCTGTCATTAAAACAGCCGGCAATGTGCCTATTGCAAAGCTCAACATAGTTATGGCTGCACTATAAGCTGATGGCGCTGTCGCAGCATAAACCAACGCACTGTATATCAATCCACAGGGTAACCACCCCCAAAGCATTCCCAACAACAATGCCTGCCAACTTTTTTTAACGGGTATAAATACACGTGACAAAGGCTGCAGCAACTTCCAAAATATGCCGCCCAGTTTTTCTAAATAAACTAAACCCCGCCACCAATCAGCCAAATACAAACCCATAGCAATTAACAATAGTCCTGCAATGGTTCGCATAACACTGAACTTAAAATAGTTTTCTAGGTTACGAACTAACAGATAAAACAATAATGCAATCACCACATAACTGATGATTCTCCCTAGGCTATAGAGCCCTATAAACCAAAGGCGTTGTGTACTTTTATTATCTGTCGCCATGGTTAAGGCACCGATAACACCCCCACACATCCCAATACAATGAGCACCACCTAATAAACCCATTGTAAATGCGGTAAACCACATCATTACATCATTCATATTGATTGATCATCTTTTTGATCTGGTTTTTTGTGATGGTTATCATCGATTTTTTTACTGGATGGCGGTGTCGGCTCATCATCAAATAAAATACGCTGACCTTCTGTATCCAAATCATCGTATTGACCACTATTCACTGCCCAAAACAGCAACTTAATAGCGATACCTAAAATAATTAGACCGATAGGAATTAATAAATATAAAATTTCCATAAAAACCTTACTCTCAATCAATCATTACTTATAACAAAAACGTAAATACACTTGCAGCTAGCAGCTTGGAGGTTCATATCTACTTATAAAGCCGTAGTGCATTTAAAACAACAATTAAGGAGCTAGCCGACATCCCAATTGCAGCCAGGTAAGGTGGAATAAACCCTGTGGCAGCTAAAGGCAGCGCCACAATATTATAAGCAATAGCCCATAGTATATTTTGCCTCATCACTTGCTTCGTTTTTTTTGCAAGCTCAATGGCCTCTGGTATTACCTCCAAATTATTATTAATCAAAATACTATCTGCTCGAGTTCGGGCAAAATCGCTAGCATTACCCATTGCAATGGAAACATCAGCACCCGCTAATACCGGAACATCATTAATACCATCACCGACCATAATAATTTGGTATTGCCGTTGCTGTTCACGAATAAAATTTAACTTCTGCTCTGGAGTCTGCCCCCATTGATAATCAATATTCAAAGTATTTGCTAAGGACTTTACCGCTGCATATTGGTCTCCACTGAGTACTTCTATAGGAATATTCGCTTGTTTTAAGGCTGTCACAACCTTGTAAGCACTCTCTCGTATTTGATCAGATAAGTTAATTTTTGCAATTAATTGCCCATCCTTTGTCAGTAAAACGTATTGTTCATCAAAGGCATCTCGCTTTTTCTCGTTATACTGTATTTTTTCGTCTTTTTCTGTAAAAACAAAATCTGCTTTACCCAAACGAAAGCAATGGCTATTAATTTTACCCACCACACCTGAACCGGTAATTACGCGCAGCTCTCCAACTGGATAAGGCTTTTGCATATTCTCTTTAGCAAAAGCCTGAGCAATAGGATGACTGGAACCTTGTTCCAAACTTGTAGCAATGGCAATAATATCCTTCTCCTGATAAGAAGCATCATGTATGTCAATAGAGGTAATACTAGGCTGCCCTTGAGTCAGTGTACCTGTTTTATCAAAAAGCACTTTATTAGTATGAACCAGCGTTTCAATAACATGCCCCTTTAAAACAAGCAAACCTTTGCGAAGCAAAACCGCAAGTGAAGCTGTCAGTGCCGTGGGAGTCGCCAGAGATAAGGCACAAGGACAGGTCACCACCAACACGGATAAGGTAATCCAAAGCGCTTGCTCGGGATCAATGATTCGCCATGTAAAAAACACACACAACGAAATAAATAATACAGCGGCCACAAAAAAACTGGCCACCTTATCTGCCATGGTTTGTAAATAGGGTTTATCTTGTTCAGCGTCATTCACCAACTGAGCAATGGTTGACAAGCGGGTTTGTTGTCCCGTTGCTAGCACCTCAATCAATAATGTTCCATCGGTGTTTACCGTTCCTGCAATCACCTCATCACCCAGAGTTTTGTCAACGGGTTTCGATTCTCCAGTGAGCACAGCTTCAATAACAGCACTACACCCTTCCACCACTTTGCCATCAGCAGGAATCGTTTCACCACTGAGAATTCGAAGCTTATCCCCTACCCCCAACTCTGCAACAGCAACGGTTATTTGCTGTTGTTTACCATCATCGTCAACATAGACTTTGTTTGCGGTTATGGGTAATAACTGAGAGGTGATACCCGCTAGCTGCTGATTGCGTATGCGCAGCCGCAATTCACAATAACGTCCCAGCAGCAGGAAAAAAGTAAACATGGAAATGGAATCAAAATAGACGTCACCACTATGAGTAAAAGTAGCCCATGCGCTTGTTAAATAAGCCAAAATAATCGCAAGGGATACGGGAACATCCATACTGAGATGATATTTTTTAACACTTAATTGTTTGATGCTACGCCATGCATTCATCCAAAAAGGCTGAGCGCTAAACAATACAATTGGCGTGGCAACTAATAAACTCACCCAGCGCAATAATTGCTCCCACTGCTGTTCTATACCCTGAAGCGCTCCTGCATATAAGGCAACGGCTACCATGCCCACTTGCATCATGCCAAAACCAGCAAAACCTAAACGCAATAGTAATTGGCGCTGTTGTTGCGCTTGTTGTTGTTGCTGTTCTGCCTGAGTGAAGGGTTGTGGACGATAACCGATATTATATAAAGCCTGCATGAGCTGACTAAGCTGAACACGCGAAGCATCGAAATATAGCGTACAAGCATGACTGAGCGCATTGATATTGACTCTGTGCACACCATCAATTCCGCCCAGATATTTTTCAATTAACCAAACGCAAGCCGCACAAGTAATGCCATCTAATAGTAAATAAGCTTTTCTTTCTTCTGCAGAAACGGAGGATACAAAACTCGCTTGTATTGAGGAGTCATCATACACACTAAAGTCAATCAACTGCTTATCAGGGCGGCGATTAAAGCTAGCGCGGTGCTGATAAAATGGATCCAGGCCTTCATGGTGAATTAAATTAGCTACCGCCTGACAACCCGCACAGCAAAAACACTGTGTCTCATTCGCAATCGTGCTAGTAAATAATTGACCGGTGGTCACCGCAAGCCCACAGTGAAAACAAGATAACTCCGTATTTTCGGGTGACACCACGTGTTGTTGGCTCATGGTTTTAGTGCTCAGGGAGAGCCTTCAGCTTTAGGTAAAGAGCCTTCAGCGCTGGGTAAAGAGCCCTCAGCGTTTAATAAGGAGCCTTCCGCGCCTAACAAAGAACCCTCAGCCCTTAACAAAGAATCATCCGCTTTCAACACAATACTATTCGTGTCTGCGAAATTAATTTCACCTCGCAAACGCCAACGTAGCTTTTCTGGGTCAGAAAATATAGGGGAGAGACGTAAATACCAACGCTGTGTCATAAGATTCGGAGGTAATTCCGTATGGTATTGGTCAGCGACTACCTGAGTAAATACCAGTTTGATATCAAGTTCTGCTTGTACAGGGTGACTTAACTCTAATATTAGTTTTTCTGGAAAAGCGGCATCCGACTGTTCGAGAGTAAGCGTTGCCTCATCGATATCCTTAGCAAAGTTAATGACCGAAGATATTCTTAAAGATGCCGCTAAAATATCTTCATCCAAGCGCATATTAATCATGCGACCTTCTTTGTAGTAATTATCGATTACCCGATCATCTGCATTTTTTACCGCTATCGACACGGTAATGCTAGAGACAACCACCACTAAAATCAGTGGAGAAAGAATAAACCAAGCCCAAAATTCTTTATACCAAGGCTTTACTACTTTATCTTGTGTATGCATAAAATTCTCTGATCTAAACGCCCCCCCTGAAAATTGCCTTTTTGCCCGCTGGCGGCGTTGCGGTCATCTGCCTAGAGCAGATTTTCATGCGGTAGCGTTACCAACAAACAAAAATTCTAACTTTTAGAAGTACCCGAATGTTATTTCATTTCAGGGGCAATAAACGTTGTTGACTCACTCGCGATAATCGCATTATTTGACGTTGATTGAATGGTAAACGTTACTGTTGTTTTCACGGTTTGCAGATCACTTTTCTTTGCCGATATACGCACAGGAAAAGTGAATATTTCATTTTTCTCGATAGGTACGGCTTTGTATCGCTTAATGGTGAAAGGATGCGGACCCTCGACAATCAACTTAAATTCATGAGCCTGGCTATCCATATTATGCACTTTCAGTGTATAGACATTTTCAATGGTATCACCTTGCACGCGGTACATTCGCGTCCCCCGGTCACGATCGACGTCCAAAGTAATTGGCTCACGGTTAGCAACGGTATAGATAAAAACACTCGCCATCACAACCAGTATTGTGAGATAGCCAAAGACGCGAGGACGAATATAATGAGTCGATCCATTTACTAACTGATCCTCGCTAGTAAAGCGAATCAAACCACGCGGATACTCCATTTTTTCCATCACCGCATTACAAGCATCAACGCACAAACCACAATTGATACATTCGTACTGCAAGCCATCCCGAATATCAATATCAACAGGACAGACCTGCACACACCAAGAACAATCGATACAATCTCCTAAACCTTTTGTCGAGTAATCCTCTTTCGGTTTGCGTGGTCCACGCTTTTCACCACGAGCGCTATCATAGTGGACAGCAAGGGTATCTTGGTCATACATCACCGATTGAAAACGTGCATAGGGACACATATATTTACACACTTGCTCACGTAAAAAACCCGCATTCATAAAGGTCATCACGGTAAAAAATAAGGTCCAGAAAATAACCGTATTATTTCCATCTAAAACCACCATCCCGCTATCACTCATCACCGGTAAAAAACCTGCGAATAAATCGGCAATAGGATAAAAATAACCCACAAAGGTCGCACCCGTTACAAACGAAATAACAAACCACAAAAGATATTTGCTACTTTTACGCGTTACTTTTTCTAGATTCCAATCGCTTTGATCAAGTTTGATACGTTTATTGCGGTCTCCCTCACAGAGATGCTCTGCCCAAATAAACATTAAGGTCCACACGGTTTGTGGACAGGTAAAGCCACACCAGACTCGACCTAATAATGCCGTCACCGTAAATAAAGCAAAGGCCGCAATAATCAGCAACCAAGCTAGCAGCATGCCATCTTGGGGACCAAAGGTCGCCCATAGCACATAGAACTGTCGCATAGGAAGGTCAAAGTAAACGGCTGGGCGGCCATCAATAACTAGCCAAGGTAAGATTAAAAAACCTAATAGGAGTGGGATACCGGTGTAGCGTCGTATCGATTGATAAAAGCCCGTTATTTTACGAATATAAACTTTATTGGCCGATTCATAGAGGTTGATGTAACGAATTTCATCGGTTGGCTTTTTTGAATCCGGCGAATCAGACATAAGAATTAACAACGCAAATGGTTACTAACAAGTTACTTTAAAACAATACATTCAAGTAACAACTGAATGGTTATTCCTTTCGTCGTCATTCCCGCGATTAGCAACCCAGGAGCAATTACCAATCGCGAGGATGACACTGTATTATTTTTAAGTGTCTCAGCTCTACCACTTATTACTTAATTTCTTTAATCTTCCAAAGATAAAGAATAGATATAAGCCGTCAGCAAATGAATTTTATCTTCACGCAGACGATCTTTTTGTGCAGGCATTTGTCCATTGCGCCCCATGCGCAACGTTTGACGAATACCTGCCGGTGAACCTTCGTACAACCAAATATCATCCGTTAAATTTGGGGCGCCAACTAATTGCATGCCTTTACCATCTTTGCCATGGCAAGCCACACAATTTTGATCAAATATTTTTTTACCAACAACCGCTTTAGCTTCATCGTGCTCACGTCCTGACAAACTCAGCACATACTCGGTGACATTGGCGATGCCCTTTTCACCAATCACACCTTGCCACGCAGGCATTGCGGCTTGACGACCATTGATCAGTGTCTGCTTAATTAACTCTGGCGTACCACCGTACAACCAGTCTTTGTCCGTTAAATTGGGAAAACCTAGGGCACCACCGGCATCAGCACCATGGCAAACGGCACAGTTATTGGCATAAATACGCTGTGCCATTTTCATAGCTTGTGTATCTAACGCTAACTCTTCAACGGATGTTTTAGAGTAAACACCATAACTACTTTCGTATTGATCAAAAGCCGTTTGTTGTTGACGCTCTAATTGGTTTTCAGACGTCCAACCCAATACCCCTTTCCAATTCCCCATGCCGGGATACAGAATGAGATAAGCAATAGCGAACACGAAGGTAGCAACAAACATAATAAACCACCAGCGAGGCAAAGGGTTGTCAAACTCTTCAATGCCATCATAAACATGTCCAGTAGTGCGGTTTTCTGGATCGATATCATCGCGTACAGCGACCTTGCGATTGGCTAATAAAACCCAGAGTAACAGAACCAAGTTGACCGATGTCAAAATGATAATCCACAAACTCCAAAACGTACTCATAATTTATCCCGCTCTTAATACTTATGCACTTAATACATAGAGGATGTGCCAGCGTTATTGCTGATCACTGTTTTTTTGTGATTGCTCGTGCTGCGCTTCGTCGGCAAAAGGTAAGTTAGCGGCGTCATCAAAACGCTGTTTACGTTTTGGCGAAAATGCCCACCAACAAATACCTATAAATGCGATCAGCACAAAGACAGCGGCTAAACCACGAACATCATTAATATCCATCGTTTTTTACCGCTGCCTCTAACGTCGCTGTTGTAACACAGGTAAAGCTCCTAATTGCTGCAGATAAGCAACCAGAGCATCAATTTCTGTTACACCCTTAACCGCTTCCTCAGCTCCAGCAATATCGTCATCCGTATAGGGAACACCCACTTTCCTCAGTGCACGCATTTTATCCGCAGTGTGTTTGCCATCTAAGGTATTATCAAACAACCACGGGAATGCGGGCATGTTCGATTTTGGGACGACATTGCGTGGGTTATATAAATGCGCTTTATGCCACTTATCGCTGTAACGTTTGCCAACGCGAGCTAAATCAGGCCCAGTACGCTTTGAGCCCCAAAGGAAAGGGTGCTCATACACCGACTCACCCGCTACTGAGTAATGGCCATAGCGCTCGACTTCTGCGCGCAAAGGTCTGACCATTTGCGTATGGCAAACCGTACAACCTTCGCGAATATAAATATCGCGCCCTTCTAACTCTACCGCTGTGTAGGGTGTTAGGCCTTCAATTGGCTGTGTGGTTTCTTTTAAGAAAAACTGCGGAATAATTTGTACGAGACCACCAAAGCTAATCGCAAAGATCACTAGCAAAACCATTAAGCCAATATTTTTTTCTACAACATCATGATTTTTCACGCAGATTCTCCTTAGGCAACTTGTGCTTGACTATTAACAGGAGCAGATTCCTCACCCGGCTCACGAATAGTGCGATAAACGTTGTACGCCATCAATAGCATTCCTAGCAAGAACAATGCACCACCAATGGTGCGCACCAGATATCCACCGTAACTGGCTTCCACAGAATCAATAAAGCTATAGGTTAGAGAACCATCTTGATTAAATGCTCTGCGCATTAAACCTTGAATAATACCGTTCACCCACATAGACGCTATATACAGCACCGTGCCTGCTGTCGCTAACCAGAAATGTGTATTAATTAGACCCACACTCCACATTTCGGCACGTCGATAAAGCACAGGAATCAAATGGTAAATGGCGCCAATAGAAATCATGGCAACCCAACCTAAGGCGCCTGAGTGCACGTGACCAATCGTCCAATCCGTATTATGTGAGAGCGCATTAACCGTCTTAATTGCCATCATTGGCCCTTCGAAGGTCGACATACCATAAAAAGACAAAGAAACTACAAGGAATCGCAAGGTTGGATCTGTACGCAATTTATGCCAAGCGCCCGATAAGGTCATGATACCGTTAATCATCCCTCCCCAACTGGGAGCCAACAGAATTAAGGACATCACCATACCCAAGCTTTGCGCCCAGTCTGGTAGTGCTGAGTAATGTAGATGGTGGGGACCCGCCCAGATGTAGAGAGAAATAAGTGCCCAGAAATGCACAATCGATAACTGGTAAGAGTACACCGGACGGCCGGCTTGCTTAGGAACAAAATAATACATCATGCCCAAGAAACCAGCGGTTAAGAAGAAACCCACCGCGTTATGACCATACCACCACTGAACCATCGCATCAGCCGCACCCGCATAGGCGGAATAAGACTTGGTTAAAGAAACAGGAATAGCGGCACTATTCACTACGTGCAAAACAGCAACCGTAATAATAAAAGCGCCATAGAACCAGTTAGCAACATAGATATGCGAGGTTTTACGTTTAATAATCGTACCAAAAAAGACAATCGCGTAAGCCACCCACACCAAAGTAATCAAGATATCAATCGGCCACTCCAACTCAGCATATTCTTTCGAAGTGGTAAGCCCCATAGGCAAGGTAATTGCTGCAAGTACGATAACAGCCTGCCAACCCCAAAAGGTGAAAGGAATTAGCCAGCCACCGAATAATTTGGTTTGACAGGTCCGCTGAACCACATAGTAAGAGGTTGCAAACAAAGCACAGCCGCCAAAGGCAAAAATAACCGCATTGGTGTGTAGCGGACGTAAACGGCCAAAGTGTGTGTAAGGCTGGAAAATATCGTTTAGCCCTGGCCAGACTAATTGCGACGCAATTAAGACACCTAAGCCCATACCAACGATGCCCCAAATCACCGTCATCACCGAAAACTGGCGAACGACCTGATAGTTATACACTGGATTTTGCTCAGTCGTTGTCGAGTGACTACTCATAAAAAACATTCTCAAGTTGTGTGGATATTACATAATGAGATCATTGCGCCAATGACGTAGGTTCACAAGCGCAACATTAGCGGCCATTAGCCAGCCCAAATAACCGTAACCATAATGATTTTATGCTTACAGTAAGTTGATATTAATCAACTATTCCTTCCAGAATAAAAAAACAACACATGCATTCTGGCCATATTTTCATCGTTTAAAAATAATGTACTGATCCAGCAGATTGTTGTGCTGGATTAATAATAAAGAACACAGCTCAACCGAAGCTTTGACCAAAATCAATAGCGTGTTGTCTAGGTGTTGTGTTGGTTAAGTAAGGCGTACTACCCATTGCACGCCTAACCTAGATTTTTACAGTAGATTGCGACCTTTATTTGCCGCAATGCGCATACGCAATGCGTTCAACTTAATAAAACCTTCTGCATCTTGCTGGTTATAGGCACCGGCATCATCTTCAAAGGTAGCAATTTTTTCATCAAATAGGCTATCTTGTGAACGACGACCAACCGCACTGACCGAACCTTTGTAAAGTTTTACGCGCACGTCGCCATTGACAGATTGTTGCGATTCATCAATCGCTTTTTGCAACATTAAGCGCTCAGGGCTCCACCAGTAGCCGTTATAAATCAAATTGGCATACTTAGGCATCAACTCATCTTTTAAGTGGGCTACCTCGCGATCCAGAGTTAATGACTCAATTGCGCGGTGGGCTTTTAACATAACGGTACCACCCGGTGTTTCATAGCAACCACGAGACTTCATACCGACATAACGGTTTTCCACAATATCCAAACGACCCACACCGTGTTCGCCACCCACTTTGTTGAGGTAGGCTAGAACCGTTGCTGGAGACATGGCTTCACCATTAATGGCAACAATATCACCACGCTCATAAGTCAATTCAAGATAGAGTGGCTTATCGGGAGCAGCTTCTGGAGAAACACTCCAGCGCCACATATCCTCTTCCGCTTCAGCCCAAGGGTCTTCTAGAATACCGCCTTCATAAGAAATATGAAGCAAATTAGCATCCATAGAATAAGGTGATTTTTTCTTACTCTTGGAATAATCCACTGGAATATTGTGTTGGTCACAGTAAGCCATTAGGGTTTCACGGGAAGTCAGATCCCATTCGCGCCAAGGTGCAATTACCTTAACGCCTGGCTTTAATGCGTAGGCGCCTAGCTCAAAACGCACCTGATCATTACCCTTACCCGTTGCCCCGTGAGCAATTGCATCGGCGCCAGTTTCATTGGCGATTTCAATCATGCGCTTGGCGATGAGAGGACGAGCAATAGAGGTACCCAACAAGTACTCGCCTTCGTAAATCGTATTGGCACGGAACATGGGATAAACGAAATCGCGAACAAATTCTTCTCGCAAATCATCGATATAAATTTCTTTAACGCCTAGCGCCTCAGCTTTTGCCCTTGCTGGCGCCACTTCCTCTCCCTGCCCCAAATCAGCGGTAAAAGTTACCACCTCACA